>JANPGA010000509.1:0-5894 GCA_031423735.1 Bacteroidota bacterium
GCATCATTATCTGTGCAAACGGAAACGAAATTATATCCTCTAAAACATCGCAAATAACCCAATTAAAAGGCCTTTTATTAATAATTTATTAATGCAAATCCCTCAAAAGGGCTTTCTTTCATGCTAATTATTACCTTTACGCCTCTATGTTTGTTTGGCTATCCCGGTTTATTCTGCGCAATCGTTATTTGCTGCTTGTGGTTGTTGGAATCATCACGATTTTTATGGGTTGGTATGCTACAAAAATTCAACTTTCATACGATTTTGCCAAAATTCTGCCCGTCACAGATCCTGATTATCAGGATTATATGGATTTTAAACAAACCTTCGGACAAGATGGAACGGTAATGTTTATCGGTGTTGAGGATAAGGCTTTTTATAAACTTGACAAGTTCAACGATTGGTGGCAGTTAGGTGAAGACATCAAAAAGATAGATGGAATCGAAGCCGTTGTTTCGGTTGCCAGATTATATACTATCAATAGAAATGATTCATTAAGAAAATTTGATATTAAGCCCCTTGTAAAAAACAGGTTAACGAGTCAGGCGGAAGTTGATTCTTTGAAAATTGAAATTGAATCACTTCCTTTTTATGATGGCTTTGTGCACAATTCCCAAACGGGTGCGTCTGTAATGGCCATTACTTTTGATAAGACGAAAATAAATACCAAAAACAGGATTGAAATGACCCATACCATTCGGGATATGGCGAAAGTGTTTGGTGCAAAATACAATTTAGAAATTCATCTAAGCGGAATGCCTTATATCCGCACAGCGATCACCGAAAAGGTAGTTGCTGAAATGAAAATGTTTATGTTATTGGCCGTATTAGTTACCGCAATAGTTTTATTTATTTTCTTTCGTTCATTCCAAGTAGTTTTCTTTTCAATAGTAGTTGTTGCTGTTGGTGTAGTATGGTCGTTAGGAACAATAGCTTTACTTGGTTATAAAATAACAATATTAAGTGGTTTAATTCCTCCACTACTAATTGTAATTGGAATCCCTAATAGCATTTTAATGCTAAATAAATATCAATCCGAATTTGCTATTCATGGCAGTCAGGCAAAGGCGCTTTCGCGGATGGTACAACGTATTGGGTTAACTACCTTTTTAGCGAATGTAACAACCGCAATAGGATTTTTTGTGTTCTACTTTACAAAGAGTAATTTACTTGTTGAATTTGGAATGGTTGCAGGAATGAATGTTATGACCACGTGGTTAATCTCACTCATTCTTATTCCTATTGTATTTAGTTTTCTTTCTCCTCCTGATGTAAAACATTTAAAACATTTACAGGCTCCGCGAATGAATACGCTATTGGTAAAAGTTGACCATTGGGTAAACCGTCATCGCAAATATGTTTATGGTTCGGTGA
Source organism: Bacteroidota bacterium (assembly GCA_031423735.1). GTDB lineage: Bacteria > Bacteroidota > Bacteroidia > AKYH767-A > OLB10 > JANXSD01. The sequence goes on from JANPGA010000509.1 coordinate 1,375, forward strand.
TCATTATTATTATTATCTCTCTTTATGGAATGACTAAAATTACAACCATCGGTTATGTGGTTGACGATTTACCAAAGAAAGATCCAGTATATCTTGACATGAAATTTTTCGAGAAGAATTTTAAAGGCGTTTTACCTCTTGAATTTGCCATCGATACAAAAGAGCCAGGGAATGCTTTAAAACAAAATACGCTTCAAAAAATTAATCGATTACAAAAAGTTTTATCGCAATATCCTGATTTATCTAAACCACTTTCGGTTGTTGAAGGAATAAAATTCGGATATCAGGCATACAATAATAATGATCCTAAATTTTACATTTTACCTGGAGCAATCGAACTTGCTGAAATGTCGTCTTACTTAGGTGACATGAAAGGAAAAGGATCTATGTTTAAAAGTTTTATTGATAGTACGAAACAGATTACAAGATTAAGTGTGCAGATGGCGGATGTAGGATCCGAAAAGATGGCCCTAATCATGAAGGATCTTCGTCCGCGTGTTGATTCGATTTTCCCTCCTGAAAAATATAAAACTACTATTACCGGAAATAGTCTTATCTTCCTTAAAGGAAATGATTATTTATTCAAAAATTTATTAGAAAGTATTTTGTTAGCAATTGTACTTATTTCATTAATAATGGCAGCTTTGTTTATGTCGTTACGAATGATTTTAATTTCGATTATTCCAAGTTTAATACCCTTAATTATCACAGCTGGTTTGATGGGCTTTTTTCAAATTCCATTAAAACCGTCAACTATTTTAATATTTAGTATTGCGTTTGGAATAGCATCCGATCAAACGATTTATTTTCTTACTAAATTTCGATATGAGATGCGAAAAAATCCTGTAATGAGTATTTCAAAAGCAGTAACATTAACAATTCGCGAAACTGGAGTAAGCATGATTTATACTGCTGTAATTTTATACGCAGGGTTCTTCATTTTCAGTGCGTCTGCTTTTGGAGGAACTGCTTCGTTAGGAAAGCTTATAAGTGTAACTTTAATGTTGGCAATGATCTCCAATTTAGTTTTACTTCCAGCGTTTTTAATGAGTATGGAACGCAGGCTAAATGCAAAAGCTTTCCGCGAAGAGCCCTTATTTGAAATTCATGATTCCGAAGAAGATATAGAACTCGATGATTTGGAAATCAAGAAACTTTTTAAAGATGAATCCCACTAACTAATTATTACGTAAATCGATTTACCTTCAACTAAAGTGAAAATTTAAGTTGAACAAGAAAAAGCTAAAGCATTTTGTTTAGCAAAAAAACATAAAACTATGAAAGGTATTATTCTCGCAGGAGGTTCAGGAACTCGCTTACACCCCTTAACATTAGCTGTAAGTAAACAATTAATGCCAGTGTATGATAAACCTATGATTTATTATCCGCTTAGCATTTTAATGATGGCTGGAATTAATGATATTCTTATTATCACCACTCCACATGATCAAGAACAGTTTATGAAATTACTTGGTGATGGTAAAAGTCTTGGATGTAATTTCCATTATGAAGCACAAGAAAAACCAAATGGATTAGCACAGGCATTTGTTATAGGAGAAAAATTTATTGGAGATGATAAAGTTGCTTTAATATTAGGTGACAATATTTTTTATGGAACTGGACTTGAGCAGTTATTAAAACAAAACCGTGAGGCAGAAGGTGGAATTGTTTTCGCTTATCACGTTTCCGACCCCGAACGCTATGGCGTAGTAGAATTTGATGCCAATAAAAAAGCATTAAGTATTGAAGAAAAACCATTAAAGCCAAAATCTAATTATGCTGTTCCAGGACTTTATTTTTATGATAATGATGTAATAAAAATTGCAAAGGCATTAAAGCCAAGTCCTCGCGGTGAATACGAAATTACGGATGTAAATAAGGCATATTTAGAGATGGGTCGTCTTAAGGTTGGGATCCTCGACAAAGGAACCGCATGGCTTGATACCGGCACTTTTGAATCTTTAATGCAAGCTGGACAATTTGTTCATGTGATCGAAGAGCGCCAAGGATTAAAAATTGGTTGTATAGAGGAAATTGCCTACCGACAAGGATTTATCTCTAGAGATCAATTACATCGGTTAGCGGAGCCATTAATTAAGAGTGGATATGGAAAATATTTACTAAATTTGATTAACGATTAATTTCATGCAAACACGTATACTTGTTACCGGAGGAGCCGGCTTTGTTGGAAGTTGTTTAGCTCAGCGATTAGCTGATAACCCTGATAACTATGTAGTTGTAGTTGATAACCTATTAACAGGTTCCGAAACTAAGCTTCCAATTTCAATTCATAATAATTTTCGTTTTATTAAAGCGGATGTCAATGATTTAAATGATATCTCGGCAATATTTCAAACATTTTCTTTTGAATATGTATTTCATTATGCTGCCGTTGTAGGCGTAAAACGAACAATTGCCAATCCCGTAATGGTTCTAAACGACCTTAATGGGATTCGTAATGTTTTAAGTTTATGCAAAAACACTGGGGTAAAACGTATTTTCTACTCATCAAGTTCTGAAGTTTATGGTGAACCAGTTGAGTTTCCACAAAATGAACATACTACGCCTTTAAATTCAAGATTACCTTATGCAATAGTGAAAAATGTTGGTGAAGCTTACCTTCGTGCATTTTCACAAGAATATGGCTTACAGTACACTATTTTCCGCTTCTTCAACACTTACGGACCAAAGCAAAGTATTGATTTTGTAATGTCTAAATTTCTTAATTCGGCATTAAACAATCAGGATATTACGATTTATGGTGATGGAAGTCAAACTAGAACTTTTTGTTATATAGACGATAATATTGACGCTTGCTTACATGCTTTTTATAATGATCTTATCGTAAACGATGTTGTAAATATTGGAAACGATTATGAATTAACAATTTTAGATCTTGCTAAAAAAATTATAGAGGTAACTAAATCTAAATCTAAAATCGTTTTTCTTCCTGCTTTAAAAGAAGGAGATATGACTCGTCGTTGTCCTGATATTACTGTTATGAAAAGTTTACTTAGTCGTAAAATGACTACCTTAGAAGAAGGGATTGGTAAGTTAATTCAGGCTAAGCAATTTATTACTGTTTAAAATATGACATCACCTGCTCGATTGCAGGAGTTGATTGGGAAACAACTTCAGGATTTAAACTTTCAAGCTGAACCAACAACTTTATACGAGCCTATTCGCTATATGCTTGCGCTTGGAGGTAAGCGTATGCGTCCAGTTTTGTTATTGATGGGCACCGAGCTTTTTGGTGGAAATATTGATGCTGGGATTTCTGCTGCTACTGGAATAGAAGTGTTTCATAATTTCACTTTGTTACATGATGATATCATGGACAATGCTCCTCTTCGCCGAACAAAACAAACAGTACACAATAAATGGAATGCTAATATTGCTATCCTTTCGGGAGATGCCATGTTTGTTAAATCGTGTGAACTCATGATGCAAGTACCCAACACGGCTTTGCGTGATGTGCTTGATATTTTTCACAAAACAGCATTAGAAGTTTGTGAAGGCCAACAGTTCGATATGGACTTTGAGAAAGAATCAATTGTAACTATTGATAGTTATTTAAATATGATTCGTTTAAAGACTGCTGTATTGTTAGGATGTAGTTTAAAGATTGGTGCTTTAATTGCAAATGCTTCTAAAGAGGATGCTCAACATCTTTATGATTTTGGTGTTAACTTAGGATTAGCATTTCAATTGCAAGATGATGTTTTAGATGTTTATGCTAATGCAGAAAAATTTGGAAAACAAGTAGGTGGAGATATTTTATCGAACAAGAAAACCTACTTATTATTAACTGCTTTAAACCAATCAACAGGTGTAATAAAAGAGGAGCTATTACAATGGATTTATCAACCTATTTCCGATGATCATTCAGCAGCAAAAGTTGAAGCTGTTACTAGAATTTATAATTCATTAGGTGTTAGAGAGCAAGCACAACAAAGGATGGAACTTTTTTATAAAGATGCTTTTTTACATCTATCCAAGATTCTTATTGATTCTTCAAAAAAGGAACCTTTACGTTTATTAGCTGAAAGTTTATTGGTACGAGAAGTATAATATTAATTCAACTATTTTCTTTATTGGAATTGAAAAAAAGTATCGCATCTTTCTGGTAAATTATATTGGGAATTGATAAATCGAAACTCGATTTTATAAAAACTGTTACTGGCGGCCAATGGCCGCCCGTAACAGTTTTACAACTTATAACAATTATGCTGCTTGACCTAACGTTCGAAGATGACGAACATGAGCCATTATAGCACTTAAGAAAGTTGGATACTCAATATACTTAATATTAAATTCTGAACAAGTTTCTTTTACTAGTTTACTTATTGCAGGATAATGAATATGACTAATTTTAGGGAACAAATGGTGTTCAACTTGAAAATTTAATCCACCCATAAACCAACTAATTGGTTTGCTACGAGTAGCAAAATTTGCTGTTGTCTGCACTTGATGAATTGCCCATTCACTTTCTATTTTATTCGTATCAGGATTTGCTTGAG
>JANPGA010000510.1:0-3030 GCA_031423735.1 Bacteroidota bacterium
TCAAAATAAGTTTATTCGTTTTTCTTAATCCCTTACGACAACCACCTCAATACTATCAATCCTTACATCTTTAGAAAATTCTGTAATATGTTTTGATAACCACTCCTTACTTAATTGGAAACTTGGTTTTTGCTTGAATGCCACAAAACCTAATGTTATAGCGAGATGTTCTTGACGAAATGCGTAATTAAAAATGATATAATGATTAAATCCAGCTTGTTTTAACAATGATTCAGTTTCATTTTTATCAAATAAAGATTTATGAAGTTGTTCAAGCCACCAACCATCAACGTGCTCAGGATCACCATGAGTAAATCTGTATACATGATAAAGATCAAAAGTATCTGAAAGTAATCCTTTCTTTTTTTCAAGATACGCTTCAGCAACCTTTTCAAAATCTGGGAATCCTATAAATATAACTTCACCTTCTGGTTTTAATGCTTTATTAATACTAGCTAAACATTTAACACGATCATTTTTATATAAATGTTCGAAAAAAGCATTGCTAAAAATTGCAGACACACTTGAATTAGGGAAAATTGATAAGTCACTACAATCATGAGAAATATCAGTTGCCAAAGTGGTACGAAAATCCACATTTATAAAGCCATCTAACTTAATATCACCGCAGCCTAAATGAACTTTTGTAGTGCCTTTCAGTAAAGTAATTACCCTTTCCTTTTTAGCAGAAATTTCCTCTAAACTTTTTTGAGATATTCTTTTAAATGGGAGGAAAAGCATTTTTTTAACTTCTTGTATTATTGCCATGTTCTTAATATTTTATTTATTGTCATATTAGCCTTTTAAAACCTTACTGATTTAGTAAGATGTTTTTGCAAATTACTGTTATAATTTTTAAATCCTTAGAGAGTCAAAGATAGTATATTTGAGTTTATTGAGTTCAATCTTAACTTTTTTCACCTCTTCGTATCACCACTTAATAATCTCCAAACCTGTCCAAGTCTCTTTTTTAGATAAAACTTTTGAGGTACAGTAGTAGGAAATTCCTTTAAATAATTAACTATAAACTCTGCAATATTATTTCCTGCACTCCATCTTAATTCTTGCCATAAATTATTGTAAAGAGGGTGAAAGTTTTTTATGAATTGATGATTGTTTTTATCTGTTGCCTTCCATAAATTGAAGTAACTGGTGATATTGAAATCAGCCATATGACCCCAACTATTTAACTTAAACCAAATCTCCTCTTCTCCCCTAGCCCACGTTTGGTGGAACAAGTAAAAAGGTGTGTATCGAATGTAATGATTACATCTTCTCGCCCTTTGATACTCGGGTTTATTGGTTGCTAAAACAACTGTTTCAAAACTATCTTTAATGTATAAGAATCCATCTTCTGTTTGCTTGAATAATGGTATTAAAAATGCTCCAATATCTATAGGTTTCGCTCCTGGCAATGTCCACTGCGCTTTCGATTTTAAGAAATCAACAAACTGTTTGAAGTCTAAGAAATATTCATCACTATCAATTTGCACGATCCATCCACCATCACCCATTTTTTGAGCAAGCATATTTCGCTCTCTCGAATCATTCGCCAATGCATCTAAACTTGCATCAAAAAAATCATCTTTATAAATAGTAATTTTATTCTCTATATCAATTTCTTTTATCCAATTCCAGAATTTATCTTCAATCTCAAATTTAACTCCTGCCCATGTTCTGTATTCATGATCAACAGCTAAGGTGATTGTATCAGCATGTTCATAGATACGAGGTAAAGAATTGTAGATATATTGGTAGTCAAACGAAACCAACATCCCAACTTTTATCTTTACGTCACTCATTACAATCTCTTCTTTTATGGTTGATGATTATTATGCTTTTTCAATTTTACTTGAAGCATCTTTTCTTGTTTTCACAACCATACCTACAAATAATACGATCAACAACACCGATCCTATCAATGAATATTTCTCACCAGCCTTATAAACTTCTGGTTCAAATTTAAATTCTATATCATGTTTTCCAGAAGGAATTTTCATACCTCGTAAAACATAATTCACACGAATATGATTTACTAATTTTCCATCTAAATATGCATTCCATCCTTTCGGATAATAAATGTCGGAGAAAATAGCAAGCTGATCTTTTGTAGAATTGGAAATGTATTTTAAATCATTAGGAGCATAACTTGTTAACTTTATTAATGCTGAAGAGTCACGACCAGTTGCTAACCCTTTTACTTCATCCGCAAAACGTTGGTCAATTACAGCCGAATTTCTAGTATCCATACTATCTAATTCTTTCATCTCTGCATCCGCATTCGGAACTACTTTCCAATTATCAACAAACCAAGCATTCCCTAATGCTGCATTATTAATTTGTACCATTGGTGATCTGTCTTGTGGGTTCTGACCAATAAAATATTTCGTATTCAACATGTTCAATACGTTCATATTTCCTTTACTGATCTGATACTCGATTAACTCTTGATAACGCTTCAATTTAGCACCATGATATCCACCAATCGATTTATGAAAGTAAGAAGTACTTGCATCATTAAAGGTACTCACGGTTGAATTCATTACTCTGTAATAACTCTTATCCTGCAATATTTGTTCATCCGCAGCAGTCATTTCGAAAGGCTTCTCCGCATTTGTTTTAGAAGTGAAGTTAGTATTGTTCAAAAAGCGTTTATCAACTCCTAACATATCAAACATAATAAATAGCGCCAACCCGCATAGCATATAGGATGATTTCAATTTTCCTTTTAACCAAAACCATAATAAACTAAATCCTATTGCAACAAAAAACAAAGAGCGTAATGCATCTAATCTTAATGCGCTTTCACGATCACGAATTAAAGCCGACAATAACCATTCATACTGTTTTAATTGCTCATCTCCCTGTCCTCTAAAATCACAAAACATTCCAGGAACTAATACAAACAGTGCACATATTCCACCAACAATGTAAAACGAATACAACAATGCTTTTTTCAACTTTTCTTTTTTCTCATCGCTATCCATAAATTTCATTACTGCAAGTACGCCCGCAAAAGGAATTGTAAAG
>JANPGA010000511.1:0-19242 GCA_031423735.1 Bacteroidota bacterium
TATTTGGAATCATTACAATTAATGATTTATCATTGCACCACACTAAATTTACGAAAAGATTAATTCCAATATTACTAACTCAATTTTGGAAAATCATCTACTAAATTTATTAGAATTGAAATAAATACATACATCTTTCAATCACTGTATAAGAATAAAATAACACAATAAAATTCCATTAAATCCTCTGTAATGAAAATAGTAATTACCTTAAGTTTATGTTTTATTTCCATATGTTTAAATGCTCAGGACCGTCAATTTGTTCATACCTATCAATCAAATACACTCCAAAGAGGGGCTATAGATCTTGAAATATGGTCAACATGGAGAACAGGAAGAGAATATTTTTACAATCGTTTGGATTCAAGAATTGAATTTGAAGTTGGATTATCAGATAAACTTCAAACAGCGTTGTATTTAAATTCTTCACACAAAGCTTTTGGAGCTAGTATTGATACACTCGGAGGAATTGCAGATACAACTATAGATGGTATCACATCAGAATCTGAATTTTCAATTTCGAGTGAATGGAAACTAAACCTCATTGATTTTAATACTTCACCATTTGGATTAGCAGTGTATACAGAGTTTGGTTTCGCTCCCAATGAATTTGAAATCGAAAATAAAATTATACTAGATACCAGAAACGAAAAAAATACTTTTGCAATAAATTTGGTAAATGAGTATGCAACAAAATTTGAAGTTGTTAAAGGAAAAAAAATAAGATCTTGGGAGGCTGAGCCAGAGATTGATTTGGCATACATGCATTTTTTTAAGCCAAATTTGGGACTTGGTTTAGAAATAAGAAATAATAATGAAATTGAAAATAACAAATGGAATTTTTCTGCTTTATTCGCAGGCCCCACTCTATTTTACACCACCTCAAATTATTTTTTAATTCTAAATATCCTACCTCAATGGGCTAACTTACATAAAACTGATGACGCGCCAAATAACAGAGTGTTAAATGCTCGTGAAAAGTTAGAAGTTAGGTTACTATGGGGTTTTAATTTATAATATTAATCACGATCATGAATAAGAATCTATATTCTCTATTATTACTTATTATTGTTTTAACTAGTTGTTCCAAGTCTCTTTTAGTACCATCTGAAGAACATATTGATAAGACAACATTAACAACATTTAATACAACTATTGAAGAATTAAAAAATGGACAAAATATTTACATTCAAAAGTGTGGAAACTGCCATTATCTCTATCGTCCTATAAGATTTTCAGAAGAAAAATGGAGACATGAAATGCCTGAAATGTCGGTAAAGTCAAAAATTTCAAATGACCAACAAACATTGATCTTAAAATACTTACTTACCATGCGTGAAGTAGAACTAAGCAGAAATAAAAATTAGGATATTTTAATTCAAGAATTTACTTTAAAAATAAACTAGATTTTAGCAATTCCATTTTATAAAAAGCTTAAACAATTTAAAGTCCAAATAATATTAATTGACAATCAATATTAGGTCTACTAATTTTTATAATTATTTCGATTTTATTGGCAAAAAAAATTATTCTATTAACGACTTAACAATACAGTGCCTTTCTTTTCGTACTTCTTTCTATCGTACAAGGTATAAGTCAAAACATAGCCATAAATCCCTTCAGGAGCTGGTTTATTGAGATAACTTCCATCCCACCCTATCGATATATCATTTGCATTAAAAACTTCTTGCCCCCATCTATTAAATATTGAGATTTCAAATTTTTCAATAGCAACTCCATAGGCAAAAACAAAATCGTTTTTAGAATCTCCATTAGGAGTAAATGCATTTGGCATCCAAACAACATCTCCACAACCTGGTTTAATAATTATCGAATCATCACCTATACAACCATCCACATTAGTAACAATAACAGAATAAATTCCTGCATCAACAACATTTTTAAATGACAAAATAGAGCCATCATTCCACAAATAGGTTTGAAAAACTCCAGGGTTTAAAATATATTCATCGCCAGGACACAGTCTTTTATCAGCACCTAAATCGACTCTAACAAAAGCATTTGGGCCATATAAAATATCGAAATGTTTAGTAACACTACATCCATTCGGATCAGCTACAATAAGTTGATATTTTCCTGTTTTTAAACCACCTATTGAATCGGTATTTTGAATTGGATTTGTGTTCCACGTAAGTATTGAATTAGCAGAACCATTTACTAAAACGGTTGCGGCTCCATCATTCCCATCCTTGCAGGTCACAGGGTAAGTGGTGATATTTGCATCTATAACAGTAATATTTTTCTGAATAAAAAAATCAGGTGAACAATCAAATTTTGTTTTTAAACTAATACTAAAAGGTCCAGTAGTAGAATAAGTATGAACTTCGCTTTGTTTTGTTCCATTATTTCCTTGGCTACCGGGTTCTCCAAAATCCCATTCATACGAATTTACACAACTACTAGCATTTGCCGTAACATTTATTGTATTTCCATCAGTACATACGACTGTAAAATCTGCAGTTTCAGCAGGAGCTTCGCCAATAAAAATATCATCTATCGCAATACCATCATAGGTGTTACATGATGTTCCACTACAAAAAGTAAAACGAAAACGAACCTTTGGTTGTCCGGCTAAGTATTTTAAACAATTACTTGCAAAAACCCATTTACCCAAACCTCCACCAGTGCGACAACTTCCTCCTCCAATATTTGTATTACCCGACCATCCTTCGGATGGAGAAGCAATGCCTGAAAGGTTAAAAACAACCTGTTCATTAAACCAATTATTACTCGAACAAGAGGTTGAACTGGTATAAACTCCAACATTAAGCCAGCTTATTCCACCATCAATTGAGTATTGAAAATTCCCACCATCATAATATTTCTCTGTATCCCAAAAAATTTGAAACTTGATATAGGGAGAAGTTAAAAGTGAAAAATCAAAACATGGGGAAATCAAAAATGATTTTTCACCTCCATTATAAATTGGATTTGAAAGCCCACCAGTGATCCAACAGTTAATTCCCTTAGCTGCTGCATTAATACGAGATTTTGTAGGTGTACCCCAAGTCCAATCTGAATTTGTTCCACCTGTAATCCAATTGCCGTCGTTAATTTCAAAACCTTCGGTATAAGGAAATGATGTAACACATTGTGCAATAATGCCTTCGCACTTTAACATCAATACTATTATCCCAAAAAGAATTGTAATTCGATTATTCATTATTTACTGACAAAGTTCACCTTTTTATTGGTTTAAAAATGTAAAATTTGACGAAACTGAACAACTTTGTTTATGTATCTTTACCAGCATCAAACAAAAACCAAGCGTATGAAAAAATCACTACTCGCAATTGCATCGATCTGTATTAGCCTAAGTTCAGTAATGACTGTTAATGCTCAACGATATGTTACAGAAATTTTCCCAAGTTCTACAAAGACATCGAATGTTATTTATGGAAGAAATTATTCTATATTAACAGGTACTCCAAAACTTGACTCTTTAAAAATGGATGTTTATCAGCCTGCTGGTCCAAATCCTGATCCTCTTACAAAGCGTCCATTGGTTCTTGTATTTCATACTGGAAGTTTCTTGCCTCCTATTTACAACGGACAACCCACAGGATCGAAAGGAGATAGTACAATTGCCGAAACATGTCGCCAATTAGCACGCCGTGGGTATGTAGCTGCTGCTGTTGATTATCGTTTAGGATGGAATCCACAAGCTTCAGGAGTTGCGGGACAAGACATTCGTACTGGAACCTTATTAACTGCGGTTTATCGTTCTATACAAGATGCTAAAGCATGTGTTCGTTATTTCCGTCACGATGTGGCTGTTAATGGGAACACCTTTGGTATTGATTCTAGTAAAATTATTTTAGGTGGATATGGTTCTGGTGGATATGTTGCAATGGGATATGCTACTTTGGATAATCCCTCTGAAATAGCTTTACCAAAATTTTTAGCTGCAACTACAAATGCTACTTATGGATTTACTGCTGGACAACCATACGTAACTCAAGCTGCTGTTGGTGGTTTTGAAGGAGAAGGCGGAATTGCTCCATACAATGATACTATTATGAACAATCTTGGATATAACTCTAAAGTTCAATTTATATTTAATGCTGGTGGTGCATTAGGTGATAGCTCATGGATGTCGGCAGGAGATGCTCCTACAGTATGTTTCCATGTACCTGGAGATCCATTTGCTCCTTATGATGTAGGCGTTGTTGTTGTTCCAACTACTGGTGATCTTGTTGTAGATAACGTAAGTGGTGCAAAAAACATTATCGAAAGAACTAACTTTTATGGAAACAATTCATGTTTTGCAAGTGCTGGCTTTACGGATGTTTATACTCAAAGTGCAAATGCTATTAACAACGGACAAGAAGGATTATATCCATTTTACACAGTTCCTCCAACTCAAGCTGGACCATGGGAATGGTATGACTCAACTGCAACTGTTTTAACTGCACAATTTTTAGGCTTACCAGCATCAGCAGGAACAACGGCTTATTCAAGTTCGATTTTAACAAATCCTGACATGTCGAAAGCAAAAGCATTGGCTTATATTGATACTGTGATGAATTATTTGAATCCTCGCGTTGATTTTTGTTTAGGTTTAAGAACTGGAATCGATGAAAATACTTTAAATGCAAATAGTATTAAAATTCAACCTAATCCAGCAAATGACTTTACGGAGATTAGCACAACAAAAAACAATAATTTGATTCAATCAGCTCGTGTTTACGATATGCTTGGTAAAGAAGTATTTGTTTCTGAAGGGTTAAATACAAGCAAATTGACCATCAACCGTAATGGGTTAAATTCAGGTGTTTACCTTATAAAAATCGGATTTAAACAAGGAGAAGTTACTCAAAAGCTGATATTCAAATAAGTCGGTTCATAAGTTATTAGAAGCCGTTGCCGGAATATGGCAACGGCTTTTTAATTTTCAGTCATGTTAAAACCTAAATTAAGCATCTGCATTATTTTCTTTTTAATAGCCTTGGGAGCACACTCTCAATCGCTATCTCTTAAATACAATATCCAGTTAAAAGATGATGTGATAGGGATTTTAAATGTTAAAAGGATGATTCAGGGAAATAAAACTTCCTATTTACTTGACAGTAAAATTCAAATTCAAAAGGTTATGACCTTTGATATCACGTATAACTTGGTTACAAATTATGAAAATGGAAGGCTAATTAATTCTACTAACCGACAAACTACTAACGCAAGGTTGAATACCAACTCAAGCACTGTTTGGGAAGGGAATAAATACCTTGTTACTGTTGGATCAGACAGAAAATATATTAAAGAAAAGATGATTGACTATAGTTTGGCATTGCTGTATTTTAATGAACCAATTGGCAAAACTAAGGTTTGGTCGGATAGTTTTGGAAAATTTTTACGTATAAAACCCGATGGTTTGCACCGATATGAACTTCAATTACCTGATGGTAAAAAGAATTATTACAATTATAATTTTGGCATTTGTTCGATGGTAGAAACTGAACAAGTATTTACAAAAGTTACTTTTTTATTAACCAAATAAACTTCAATTATTAGAACAATTGCTTAGTTGGAATTGCGTTTCTTTGCACATTATGAGAAGATATATCTTAATTGCACTACTTCTTGGTTTATTTGCGAAACAAGGTTTCTCACAAGTAAGCAAATCAAATTTCGGGTTTTGTATTCGCCCTATTTTCCCAAGTGATTTTTTTCGCACAGGGCCTATTAATTTTACGGATAGCGCCATTCAGTATACCATTAAGCAACAATCAGGCTTCAGCGGAGGAGCATTGGTTAGAAGAGCCATAAATAAGCGCCTTACCTTGGAAACTGGAATCTTGTTTGTAAAGCGCAATTACAAATTAAATATACAAGATACCACCTTTAACGGGGAAAGTAATTTTAAAATAATAGGATATGAAATTCCATTATCCGCACTCATATTTATTCAACTAGGGAAGCAATTTTATATGAGTTCCGCATTAGGAGCATCTTTAGATATTTTTCCGTCCGACATATCAACTTATGGAATAAAAGATAAATATTACCTCACCTATTCAGCTCGTACACAAAAAGCAAATACTGGAGTTATTGCTAATTTAGGTGCAGAATACCGAACAAAAAAATCAGGGATACTTTATTTTGGATTTAATTACCACCGTTCAATCTCCAGCATTTATACAACTGCAATTGAATATTATCCAACACGTAATTTTCAAGTATTACCTACTTCAAAAGCCAAAGCTAAACTACAAGGAGACTACTTTGCAATTGATATTCGTTACTATTTTAATGATGACAATAAGAAGAAAACGAAAGTTCAAGAATAGGAATTTTACTAAAAATAAAAGCCATGAGCCAACCACCTTCCATCGCTTCTATATTCTAATGTTGGTGATGGGATTTTTATGAATCCGAAAATTTGAAAAAGGGAATTTAGGGTCTTAGATTTCGTTTTTATTTTTGTTAAATCAATATCTGCCGAAAGATATAATTGTCGTTTTCTTTCAAAAGAAGGAACAGAAATTCCGTTATAGGAAAGTTCATTTACCTCTGCACCTATCAATCCATCTGCACCATAACCTACTGCAAAATTTAACCACTTTGGGAACCGAGAATTCTTGGGTAAAAAAGAATAGATATTAGTAGAAAGCCAATAGGTTTGTCCATTATAATCTTTTAAAACTCGTTCATACGAATTTGCTCCTAGGGTATTTGGTCGGTATTTAGCTAATCCACTTTCGTGATAAGATATTTTAAATGTGAGTCTTTGTTCCTGCCATTGTAATTCTTGTGATAGAAACAAGGCTGCACCGGTAGTATTTGCTAACACATCTCCTGGTGAAAAACCCCATTTAGAAGAAAACCCATCCATCACTTCTATAGTTGTTTGAAACAAATATCCCATACCCGTTCCTAACCATGCGGATTTTTTTCTACTGGTTCCAGTCCAACGAACTACACTAGAACTCCATCTACTTAAGTAATAAGCAGAGCCTAAATGTCCAAATTTATCCAACTGGTTCCATTCGTTCCAGTCGTTAAAAAAATGAAAATTTGATTGAGGATAATCTTTATACCATACCGAATACAATGATGTAAAAGAAGCAACATAAATACTTCCTACTCCTATCCCAATTATTCTACCACGTTTAGGCGAATATCTTAATGAAACTGAATCAGCGGCTATATCATCTGATTTTTGGGCATTTGTAGGTTGAACCAAAAACGTCATCACCGCCATAAAGGCGGTGATGACGATAAATTTTATAGAAAACAATTTCATTAATACAATTAATTACAACGCATAAAAAATGCTTCGAATTAGTTAAGCAATTCTGCTTTACTTTCCATTAGAATATCGTTAGCAGCATCTTTGGTTTTTGACTCAGCATACATCCTTAAAACTGGTTCCGTACCTGATGCTCTAATCATTAACCAATCGCCATTTTCGAAAAAGTATTTATTACCATCGAGATCTTCTTCTTTTACGACTTTGTATTTACCGAACGAAGTATATTTTCCAGCTTTGCAATTTGCTAATACTTTTTGTTTCACCTCTTCTTTTAGCGTTAAGTCATTTCTTTCGAATGAAAACTCACCTACAATATCATAAACTTCTTTAATTAGATCATTTAAGGTCTTACCGCTTTTCGCCATAAACTCCCATAATGTTAAGCCCATCCAAATTCCATCACGCTCAGGAATATGACCTTTAATCGCAATACCACCTGATTCTTCTCCACCTAAAAGAATATCTTCTTTCACCATAATTTCGGCGATATATTTGAAGCCAATTTTTACAGTTTCAATTTCAATCCCGTAAAATGCACAAAGTTTAGCAACTTTAGGAGTGGTAGAAAAAGCAGTACATACTTTACCACGCATTCCTTTGTACTTATACAAGTAGTGAATCAATAATAAAATCAAATGATGAGAATCGACGAAATTACCTTTTGAATCATAAAATCCAAGACGATCAGCGTCACCATCGGTAACTAAACCACTATCAATTTTTCCAGAATTTTTAATCAAATTAGAGAACTCAGTAAGATTTTTATGAATAGGCTCTGGAGCCTGTCCCATGAAAGAAGGATTGTAATCGCAATGCAAAAAAGTTAAATTTGGAAGGATACGTTTCATCACATTCTGACCAGCTCCATACATAGCATCATACGCTAAATTTAAACCTGATTTCTTAATGATATCTAGATCGAAATTCGCTTTTACATGATCTACATACATAGTTTCAAGATCGATATAAACAACCAACCCTGAAGCCTCTAATTGATCCATCCCAATGGTGTCAATATTCACTGTACATTGGCTTGGAATAAGGTTTTCTATTTCAGCAACAAATTGAGGCTGTAATGGCCCTCCAAAAGATCCCTTTAGTTTAAATCCATTATACTCGGGAGGGTTATGACTTGCGGTAATAATGATTCCCAAATCGTTTTTTAATTTTACAGTTCCCAGCGAAATCATAGGTGTTGAAACAAAATCCTTTGCTAAATGAACTTTTACTCCTAGCGAACACATCACTTTAGCAACAGTTTCACAAAATAATTGACCTGCAAAACGGCAATCATGCCCAAGCGTAATTTCAGGTTTTTTGTTGTTTTTTAAAAGCCATAATGCTGTTCCCTCTGCTACTCGGGCTACATTGTCAACAGTGAATTCTTTGGCGATGATAGCTCTCCAGCCATCGGTTCCGAATTTAATATTAGTCATGGTATTCGTTTTAAGATTGATAAAGTACTTTAACGTTGAAATTCAAATATAGGTACAGTATTTTTGATTTAATTGAGTTTTGACAAAAATATAAATAATGAGGTTACTAGCTGATCTTTAAATAGGGAAATATACCTTGCTATCAACAATACTTAATTGTAAATCTTAAAGAGAAAATTCAATGCAATTTAGGTTTTAGTAATATTTAACGTAATCTGTAATTTTATTCCAATCATAGTTTAATAAACCTTTTTGATATTGAAAGGCTTCCCTTCGTGGAATTTCTTGACTATTTATTTGGATAATATTGTATTGAAAATTCTTCTCTTTTAATATATCAATCCATGATTTATCTCCAATTTTAATTTCCATTTTTACCATTTCTCTATAAGGGATTTCCGCAAGTGCATTATCATTAATAAAAATGATAACACTAATTGGATCGAATAACACCTTACCATTAATTTTTTTCCAAAGCTCTATCACTTGCAATTTTGTTATTTTCCACTTTTTATAACTCATATTCGAAAATATCTTATCTCCTCCTAAATTAAAAAGCACTTCTTCATTTTCGCGAAGGAAGGAGTCGATTACATTGATAAAAACTTTCCCACCTTCCGACTTTACCGAATTCAAATCATTGCTTGAATCCAAAATCCAAGTGACCAATTTTTGTGGAACTTCATTCGAAGAAAAGGAAGATACATTAAAGCGATTTGCGCCAATAAAATCATCCTTAATGGCCTGTGAGGCACTAACATTATCAATTACTTTACCAGCAAATTGAAGAATTTTATAATTGTAATTTTTACTGTTTATGTAATAAGCTACAGTAGTATTATAATTTCCATTTGCATTGGTTTGAATTCGCCCTCTCATAAAAAACTCTTGAAGATCATTATAGTCAACATAACCATAAGCAACTTCTTCTCCATTTTTAGTTTTACTTGAAAATAAAAAACCACTTGTAGTACTTTTAAGTTCTCGATTACCATTAGACCAATATTCATAAATAAAAATTACTTCTTGATCAATAAAAGCGGTATTAGAACTTTTCTCAATATTTACTAATCCAACTGGATAAATCTGGATTTCTTTTTCTTTTGAATCCCAAAGTTTAACCTTTCCTTCTAAAATTGCATTGTAGGTTATTCTGCAAACTTCTTTTACAAAATTACATCCACTTGAATCGCTTTGCTCGGATGATGTTGCACGTAGTATAACAGGAATTTGTGCATTGCTACCACCGCAAACAAAAACAATTAAAAAACATATTAGGTAGCGTAAATTCATTATTAGATATAGCTATAAGACCCTGCGTGAGTTGGGTTGGAGATAATTATTACTTTCGGTTTACTAGTTTTAATGCAGTCCAAGTATTATCAATAGAGCAAACTTTAACATCTACTAGTCCTAACTTTAAAGCGACTTTACGGATTATATCTTCTGAGAATCCTGCTTTATTATTTGATGATTTTTTGGGCCAGCTAATCCAAATCATACCCCAAGGAGTGATGGAGAACATGGCTTCCATCACTGCATCATTTACTTTATTTTTATCATCAACAAAATAATGAATCACATCGAAACGACCTTTATGAAGGCCTTCTAATTCCTTTTGCTGTTCGATTACACCTCCCAACAATTCGAAATAATTAGCAGGAGGATTTACTACCGCTGCATAGTGATCGGATTCAATTCCTAATTTTTGATAAAGCGCTTTATTTGATTTTACTTTTGACATATTCACTTATGAATTACATTTTTTTTTAAAACCTATTATTTTGATTGCATCCAGGTTTTATAAATATCCTGCTGCTTGGGTAAATCACTAGGAATTTCTCGCAAAGGTTCACACGGTTTTAAGGTTGCATATAATTCATCTGGTAGTTGTTGATACAATGCTGTCCCTCTTGATTTCCATGCAATCATTTCTTCGGTCATTACTTTGATGATTTTTGCTGGATTACCTACGGCAATCATTCGTTCAGGGATTTGCATTCCTTCGGGAACAAAACAAAGTGCTCCAACTATACTATTATCTCCTATCACTACTCTATCCATCACTACTGCATTCATACCAACTAAAACATTCTTACCAACATGCGCACCATGTATAACAGCACCATGGCCAATATGTGCAGCTTCTTCTAAACAAACGATTTGACCCGGGAACATGTGAATAGTACAATTTTCTTGTACATTACAACCATCTTTAATAATTATCTGGCCCCAATCACCGCGCAAAGCCGCACCAGGTCCGATGTATACATTTTTTCCTATTATCACATTACCAGTAACCGTAGCATTTGGATGAATAAATGCAGATTCATCGATTACCGGTTTATAGCCATTAAATTCAAAAATATTTGCCATTACTAATGATTTTATGTTTGAATAATACCTACATTAAATTGTTTTTCGATAGGAGAATGATTTGCCATTTCGATACCCATTGAAACCCATTTACGAGTATCTAATGGATCGATGATTGCATCTACCCACAAACGTGAAGCAGCATAATATGGCGAAGTTTGACTGGTATAACGATCAGTAATTGTTTTTAAAAGTTCTTGTTCTTCTTCGGGAGTTATAACTTTTCCTTGAGCCTTTAAAGTACTTGTTTGAATTTGTAACAGCGTTTTAGCAGCCGCCGCTCCTCCCATAACTGCTATTTGTGCACTAGGCCATGCTGCAATTAATCGAGGATCATAGGCTTTTCCACACATTGCATAATTACCTGCTCCAAAAGAATTACCAACCATTATGGTGAACTTAGGAACCACAGAATTTGCTACTGCACTTACTAATTTAGCTCCATCTTTAATAATTCCACCTTGCTCTGAACGAGAACCTACCATAAAGCCAGTTACATCTTGTAAAAATAACAATGGAATTTTTCGTTGATTGCAATTCATCACAAAACGTGCAGCCTTATCAGCGCTATCACTATAAATTACTCCACCAAATTGCATTTCTCCTTTTTTACTCTTAACAACCTTTCGCTGGTTGGCAACAATACCTATTGCCCATCCATCAATACGTGCATATCCGCATAAAATTGATTGCCCAAATTTCTCTTTATACTCATCAAATTCTGAATCATCAACAAGGCGATAAATGATTTCATGCATATCATATTGCTTATCGCGACCTTCTGGAAGAATTCCGTAAATTTCCTTTTGATCCAACTTTGGAATTGAAGCCGTAACACGATCATAGCCAGCATCAGGTAAACGACCTAATTTACTCATGATACTTTTGATATAATCTAAACAAGATTTATCGTCTGGAAACTTATTATCCGTTACACCTGATATTTCACATTGAGTGGTTGCTCCTCCTAAAGTTTCATTATCGATATCCTCACCAATTGCAGATTTTACAAGGTAAGAACCTGCAAGAAAAACTGAGCCTGTTTTATCCACAATCATAGCTTCATCACTCATTATTGGAAGGTAGGCGCCACCAGCAACACAAGAGCCCATAATGGCAGCAATTTGAATAATTCCCATGCTACTCATCACTGCATTATTGCGAAAGATTCTACCAAAATGCTCTTTGTCAGGGAATATCTCATCTTGCATTGGCAAAAATACTCCTGCACTATCCACCAAATAAATAATTGGCAATTTGTTTTCCATGGAGATTTCTTGGGCTCGAAGATTTTTTTTGGCGGTCATTGGAAACCATGCACCAGCTTTAACAGTTGCATCATTTGCAACAACGATACATTGACGACCAGCAATATATCCTATAACTACAATAACACCAGCCGAGGGGCATCCACCTTGTTCCTGATACATCCCATCTGCTACAAGCGCACCAACTTCAATACGATCGCGATCCTTATCTAACAAATAGTCGATTCGCTCACGAGCTAAAAGCTTTCCTTTTTCGTACTGTTTTTCGGCATTTTTTTTACCTCCACCTAATGAAATTTGCTGAAGTTTATGCTTTAAGCCACTCAGTAAAGTTTTATTATGATCGTCGTTTCGGTTAAATTCAATATTTTCTGACATAAATTTTAAAACTGATTAATGCTTCAAAGATAGAAGGTTCTACAATTCAGATTTCGAAAATTGTTCTCTAAAATAATGGCAATATCAAATAAACTTCGAATTGAGTATTTGGTGATTAAAGTTTAGATTTTAAATAAACCTTAGGCAATTTGAATTTCAAAATAAAGGCTCATATGATAGATTTTTATAAAAAATTGCTAATTCAAATAATTATTGTAAGTTTGCTATACACACAAACACAAACAACTTTTTAGCTTCATGAATGCAATTAAAAAATTTGGGCAACTATTGCTCAGGACTCGGGTACCGCTACCTATCTTTTTGATTCCCATAGTATTATTGATGGGATTTACCTATTTGCAAATCTTTCCTAAACAGCTATATGCTGAATATCCCAAAAAGGATTCTACCAATGGAAGTTCCTGCGTATTAAATGTACATCAGATCAGGTTAAACAATTATACATTTACAAAACCGCTTATTTTAACTGATATCGAAGAAAAACAAAGTGATTATAAAGATTTAGAAGCTCAACTTGAAGCCTATGTAAATGAAA
Source organism: Bacteroidota bacterium (assembly GCA_031423735.1). Classification (GTDB taxonomy): domain Bacteria; phylum Bacteroidota; class Bacteroidia; order AKYH767-A; family OLB10; genus JANXSD01. The sequence goes on from JANPGA010000511.1 coordinate 13,288, forward strand.
AAAAGGTTGCAGGAGACATTGAATCAGCTGGAATTTATCTTCGTAGATTTAATGGGACCAGTCCAATAACTGTAAATGCAGATCAATCTTTTAACCCTGGAAGCGTTGCTAAGATTTCAATTCTAATGACCTACCTTAAAATGGCTCAGAATAATCCTAAATTGATGGAGACGACTTATAGTTTAAACCCTGGAGAATATTCACCTATTCAGCAAATGTTTCCATCTCAAGAAATTGAAATTGGGAAAAAATATTCCGTAAAGATTTTATTATATTTTATGATTGTTAAATCGGCCAATAGTGCAACTGCATTATTAACTAAAAATATGGATCAAAAAGTTTTTGAAAATTTATTTATTGATTTGGGTTTGCCTGAAGTAAGTTCTACGAATTCAAATTACCAAATGTCAGCAAGTGGGGTTTCGCGATTTATGCGAGTACTTTATAACTCAAGTTACCTTACGCCAGAAGCATCAGAATTTGCACTTGATTTACTATCGAAGGCGGAATTTGCGGATGGTATTTGTAATGCACTTCCTAAAGGCCAAAAATTAGCCCATAAATTTGGCGAGCAAGGAGATTCGGAATTCAAACAATTACATGAAACTGCGATTATTTACCTTGATAATATTGCGTACAATTTAACAGTAATGACTAAAGGTAAAGACATGAAAAAATTATCAAATTTCATTTCAGGAGTTTCCAAAATAGCATACAACAGATTTAATACAAATATTTAATTATAGGTTTTATTTATTTAAGGTTCAAGTGGTCGGGATAAATCCCGACCACTTTAGTTTAAATAATTTTTTTTAATAATTGCGGCAGAATTGATTGGCCATATAACAACCCAATTTGATAAATTTCATTTGCTTTTTTAAAATCGTAAACATTATAAGAATGTAAAGCTGGGGGTTCAATAAAGAAATCACATTGTTGACTTCTAACACCAATATTGCTAAATACACTTAGCTGAAAAGTTCGTTCCAATATTCCCCATGTTGAACGTGGGCTTGCAATAGGTGAAATTGGATTTACATGTACACCCACCACACTTCCCTTTTTATTTATTAATGGCTCTACTGGCAGATTATTTGAAATTCCACCATCTGCAAGTAAATAATCATTAAATTTCATTGGTTTAAACAAACCTGGAATAGAACAAGAACCAATCAAAGGCTCAATAAGTGGTCCTTTATGGAAATAGATTGTTTCACCTTTAATTAAATCGGTAGCAGAAATGTATAATGGTAATTTAAGTTCTTCGAATGTTAATGGGAGAAATTCTTTATAAAATGAAACAACTTTTTTATCCATCTTAAAAAGACCATTATTAAAAGCACCACTCATCATAGAAAAAAATTTCCTTTTAATAAACAATTCAAGGATCTCGCTTGGCGGATAACCAGCAGCAAGGAACGCACCTGCAACACCTCCAGAGCTTGTCCCACTGATATGCGATAGCGACAATGACTCAGCGTACAAAGCCTGTACAACTCCTAAATGAGCAAAGCCTCGTGCCCCACCTCCTGATAAACAAAGTTTAATTTTCATATCGATAAACTAGATTGCGAAATAAGTCAATATCGAAATACGATAGTTAAATGTTCTTAATTAAAAATTGAATAATTAGGTATAAATCAACAGTATCTTTTTAGTAAAAAGTGTATTTGGATTGTAAATAAAAAAAATTGAATTGTTATTTTAGTAATTTAGACGATCAGAATAAAAGTGTATTATTAAATTATTTGTCTAAAGAAGACTTATCAACATGAACTTTACAGCCACCCAAATTGCAGGATTATTAAATGGAACTATTGTTGGAAATGCGGAAGCAACGGTGAGCAAGCTTTCCAAAATTGAGGAAGGCGTTGAGGGATCAATATCATTTTTATCAAATCCCAAATACACACATTTTATTTATGATACCAAAGCAACTATTGTTATTGTAAACAACAATTTGGAACTTACAGGCACTGTACTTGCCACACTCATAAAAGTTGAGAGCGCTGAAATTGCTTTTGCAAAATTGCTTGAAATGTACAATCAAGTAAAGTTGAACAAAACAGGAATCTCAAAGCATGCCTATATTGCCGAGAGTGCTAAAATTGGAACCAATATTTATGCAGGTGAATTTGCTGTTATTAGTGATAATGCAATTATTGGGAATAATGTTAAAATTTATCCTCAAGTTTTTATTGGTGAAAATGCAATAATTGGAGATAATACAACCTTATTTGCAGGAGTTAAAGTATATTCAGAAACAGTGATTGGTAAAGATTGTATTATTCATTCAGGTACCGTATTGGGCAGTGATGGATTTCGGTTTAACCCTGAAAACAACAATCAAAAAGTTCCTCAAATTGGGAATGTTGTAATTGAAGATAATGTGGAGATTGGAGCCAATTGTACCATTGACAGAGCTACTTTAGGAAGTACCATTCTCCGTAAAGGTGTAAAATTTGACAACCTCATTCATATTGCACATAATGTTGAAGTTGGAGAAAATTGTTATTTAGCCGCTGCAACTGTGGTTGCTGGCTCAACAAAAATTGGGAAAAATTGTATGTTTAGTGGTCAGGTTGGAATTGTAGGACATGTTGAAATTGCTGACAATACCATAGTAACGGCACAATCCGGAATTTCAAAAAGTATTTTAAAGAAAGGTGAAATACATATGGGCTCACCAGCGTTTGAAGCTTCTAAGTACCGAAAAGCATACATACACTTTCGCAATTTAGATGGTATTGTTGCAAGAATAAATAAGTTGGAAAAGGAAAAGTAATAGTGATTTTTATAACTTAATTTGGAAAAACTTTACGTTTAAAAAAAATTTAGCTTTTAAATTACGACTCCTTCCATTTCGAGTTCTTCGAAACCGATCATTTTATTTTGTTCGGCATCCCAAACTTTTAATCTTAAGCATTTTATAATATCTGAAATACGTAAAGAAGTTTTGGCCACCTTTTGTAGTTCAGGAATACTCTTCATTGCTTCTGGTAAACGATAAAAAGGAATCTTTGAATTTAGATGATGGATATGATGAAAACCAATATTGGCAGTTATCCAATTACCAATTTTATTCATCGACATAAAGCTTGATGACTCAAGCGCAGCATTCGAATAATTCCAATCAACATTATTTCTATATTTTGCTTCTGGGAAATTATGCTGTGCATAAAACAGATAAGAACCTAACATATGTGCTAAAAAGAAAGGAAAGAAAAAGGCAAGGAACCAAGTTGTCCAACCAAAGAAAACTATAAGCAATACAGCAATTGTATAATGTACAATTAGTGTTACCAAAGAATCCCAATGGCGGCGAGGACTACTTAAAAACGATTGCATACACATTCCGAATTGAAACGTTGTGAAATAGGCAAAAAACATATTTAAGGGATGGCGAACAGCTAAATAATAAAAGCGATCACTTTTATTTGATTCAAGAAATTTTTGTTTAGTCATTAAAGGAAAAGAGCCAATACTTAAGCTGAATAATTTTGCATTATTATTATGATGATGATCGTGAGATCTTTTCCAGATACTTGGGGGAGTAATCATATAAAAGCCAAAAATGGTAAACATCCAATTCGCTATTTTGGATCTTTGCAAGATGGAATGATGTTGATAATCGTGGAAAATGATAAAAACACGAGCGAGCATCATTCCAGCGAAATTGCTACTTATGATTTTCATCCAAAGGGCTGGTAGCACAAATGTTCCAGCTATTGCGGCGATTAATAGAATGAAACTTGATATAGTGAAATACCAACTTTTCCAACGAATTTCTTTTGCGAAGGGTTTTGTAGCAAGTATGAGGTCTTTACCTGTAAGCATAGTGCGAAGATAACAATTACTTAGAAAAAAGGTTTTGGGAATTTAAAGAAGAAGGATTGACAAGAATCACCTTTGATAAATAATTCCATTAATTTCAATTTAACAAACAACTAATAATCAAAAACTTACCGCATTTGAATAACAATGTTTATAGAACCAATTTTTCGGATTTTGCAAATATAATTACAATTACCACATCAGGACTTTGAATACAAAATGTTGTAATACAATTATTTATATTACTAATTAAAAAAAGTTTAGGTTAAAACATTAAAACATCTAGATCGCGAAATGAAGAGCTAAAAAAAGAAATAACTAATTTTCTATAAACAAGATAAATTACAAATTACAAAGCAGAACACAAACCATCGATTGGAAATTCTTAATTAAAACAAGGAACAAACCAATTAAAACCTGTATTTGAAAAAAAAGCCCACTGCGGATATCTAACATACTGTTTGGTGGAAACAAATTATCAAGTCCCTACTATCCTCTTAAAATCAGTTCCATTTGTTGAAGAAGGAGCGTTTTTAGAAGAAGTTACGTTAGTGGTAATTCTTGACCGACACTCCAAACTAAATATTAATTGCAATTAATTAACTTTGATAAATAGAAAAATGGGGACGCTGAAAACCTAAAAGAGTTCGCAGAAGTATAAATACGGATTCTTTAATTTAATCCATTGAAAATAAAAAAATGAAAATAAATTTAATTCTCCTTTTAACAGTTTTGCTTTCCAGTAATCTTTTTGCGCAACCCTTTCAAGTTGGGCATACTACAATTACCTTAGTTGACTCAAGTAGAAACAACCGCAATATTCCTACTGAAATATACTACCCCGCTGATGTTGCAGGAAATAACGTGCCGGTTACAGTTGCTAACAATGATAAATTTCCTGTACTTAGTTTCGGACACGGGTTTGTAATAACATGGGACGCTTATCAGAATATATGGGAAGCCGTTGTGCCAGAAGGATTTATTATTGCATTTCCTAAAACAGAAACAGGAATAGCGCCTTCACATACTGAGTTTGGAAAAGACATTGCTTTTGTGATTTCTGAATTAAACACTCTTAGCCAAAATAATTCTTCTTTATTTTATAATCGTATTTACTCAATGAATTGCGTTATGGGCCATAGCATGGGAGGTGGTTCTGCTTTTCTTGCTGCGCAGTTTAGTTCTTCTGTTAAAACGTTAGCTACTCTCGCTCCTGCAGAAACGAATTCATCTGCGATACAAACAGCTGCAAGTCTTACTATTCCTTCATTGATATTTGCTGGAGGTAATGATTGCGTTACTCCACCTTCAACTAATCAAATACCTATGTATGACTCTTTGCAAAGCGGTTGCAAAACTTTTTTAAGTATTAATGGAGGAAGTCATTGCCAGATGGCTGATAACAATTTCTTGTGCAGTTTTGGCGAAGCAACGTGTACTCCGAAACCTACTATTACGCGTGCAGACCAGCATATTGTTGTTAACCGCTATTTACTTCCCTGGCTAAAATATGAATTAAAAGGCGATTGCATTTCAGGTGCTCAATTTGATTCGCTAATTACAGGTGACACAAGTATTGTTTTTCAAAAATCATGTGTGCTATGTAATAATGTTTCTTATTATGAAAACACACCGTCATTCAATATTGAAATATTTCCAAATCCATTCAATGACAAAATATTTATTCAATTAAACCAAACTGCAAAAGACATAGTCATCATTGATTTGTATGCAATGAATGGAAACAAAATACTTTCTCAATCCTTTTCAAATGTTAAAGCTTTTGAAATGCTTAAATTGAATTTAAGAGAAAATTTGCCTAATGGAATTTATTTGCTGAAAGTGACCGTTGCTGGACAATATAGTACTAGGAAAATAATAAAGCAATAAAAATAATTTCTGGTTTTGAAACATTAAAGGAAATTAGCGTAGTAAAACCAAAGGATAACAACTAAGGCTTCGTTTACAACTGAACCAGGTGGTAATGAATGATAGTTATTACAGGGATTGCTTTGAAGCAATCCCTGTAATAACTATTTTGAGTCATAGAAAAAATAAATAAGTGAAAAATTAGTTACAATTTTCAATTAAACTAACTGCTTTTACTGCAATTTAGTATTA
>JANPGA010000512.1:0-3014 GCA_031423735.1 Bacteroidota bacterium
GCGAAGTACGTGATCGAAGTACTTCACATTCGTATAGAAAAAATTTAAAATGATAATGTTTTGCTTTTCTAGTTATGGGTTGACGCTCCCCCTCTTTCCGGATACCAATTCGGAGAGGAGGGGGAAATGTCTAGTGGAAACAGGAATGTTTTATTAAAAACAATAAGAAATGATTATTTGCTTAACCTGTTGCCATTCCCATGTATCTCAATTGCCATACGCGTTTCAGTTTTCATTACGGAGTTCTTTCCGTAGAAGAGTTATTGCAAGAGGCTCAACGCTGTGGGGTTCGTAAACTTGTTCTTACGGATATTAACAATACTTCTGCCGTATTAGATTTTATTCGTTTAGCTCCTAAATATGAGGTAGAGCCGGTTGTTGGAATAGAGTTTCGCAGAGGAGATAAATTACAATTTATTGGAATTGCCCGCAACAACGACGGCTTCGAAGAGCTTAATCGTTTTCTTTCCGATTGCTTAGCAGAAGGAGCACAACATGGAGAGAGTTCTGGCAATCGTGATGCAATTGTTCCTGATCGTGCTCCCGCTTTTCAAAATGCATGGGTGATTTATCCAACACAAAAAGAGCAAGCAGATTCCAATCAGTTGCTAAAACCATCTTTAAGTATGCATAAAGCAAATTTAGAGAATGTTAGTTCAGATAGTTATCGTAATACATTTAATGATAAATATGAGTTCGGCGTTGCTAAGAAAAAAAAATCACCAATAGTTGCACAAATAAATAGTTTAAGAGAGAATGAATTTTTTGGAGTTCTACAAGAAGAATTACTTCGTTTACCTTTTTCTCCGTACAAAAATATTCTTCATCGTTGCGTATTGCTTTGTCCGGTTACGTTTAGAAGTAAACTGGATTTTAATATTCATCGTTTATTAACAGCCATCGGACATAACACCTTACTAAGTAAAGTATCAGTTACCTCTATTGCTAATCCTAATGAAGTGATGTATCCAGAAATGGAATTACGCGAAAGGTACAGTGCATTCCCTCAATTGTTGAGTAACACTGAAAGGATACTTAAGCAAAGCAGTATTGAATTTACTTTTCATCAATCAAAAAACAAGAAAATTTATACTGATTCAGCAGTGGAGGATATGCAACTTTTAAGAGCAGAAACAGAGAAGGGATTGCATTATCGTTACGGAAAAAAGATTAATAAAGTTATTCGACTACGTGCTGAGAAAGAAATAACAATGATTCAAGATTATGGTTTTTCGTCGTACTTTTTGATTAATTGGAATATCGTAAATTATGCACAACATAAAAACTATTTTTATGTAGGAAGAGGAAGTGGCGCGAATAGCATTGTTGCATATGCTCTTCGAATTACAGACGTAGATCCTATTGAGTTAGATTTATATTTTGAGCGATTTATTAATTCGTATCGAAAAAATCCTCCCGACTTTGATCTTGATTTTTCATGGAAAGATCGCGATGACATTACACATCATATTTTTAATAGTTTTGGAAAAGGTCGCGTTGCATTGCTGGCTACATATAGTACTTACCAACGTAAAGCGGTAGTGCGCGAACTGGGAAAGGTATTTGGATTACCTAAAGAAGAGATTGATGGGCTTTTTGATGTGCGAAAAAAATTTCAGAAGAATGATCACATCACTGGATTGATTGAACGATATAGTGTGCGTTTACATGATTTTCCACACCATTTAAGTATTCATGCCGGAGGAATTCTTATCAGTGAAAAACCAATTACATGCTATACTGCGCTTAATCATCCTCCAAAAGGATTTCCAGTTACACAATTTAGTATGCTCGAAGCGGAAGATATTGGCTTGTATAAATTTGATATTTTAAGTCAGAGAGGATTAGGTCACATACGCGATACGGTTGATATTGTAAAGAAGAATCGTGGAATCTCCATTGATGCACATGCGATAACTGAATTTAAAAACGATGAAAAAATAAAAAACCTGATTCGTAATGGAAAATGCATGGGCTGTTTTTACGTAGAGAGTCCAGGCATGCGGATGTTGTTAACGAAATTGCAAGTGGATACTTATATACAGCTGGTTGCTGCTAGTTCGATTATTCGTCCTGGTGTTTCGAGTAGTGGTATGATGCGTGAATACATTGTTCGTACACGAGATAAATCAAAGATTACTTATATCCATCCCGTTATGGAAGAGTTGATGGAAGAAACCTATGGAATAATGGTGTATCAGGAAGATGTAATTAAAGTAGCCCATCATTTTGCTGGATTGGATTTAAGCGAGGCTGACGTTTTACGGAGGGGCATGAGTGGAAAATTTAGGTCGCGCGAAGAATTTCAAAAAATTAAAGATAAATTTTTTGAGAACTGTAATGCAAAAGGATACGAAGAAAGGATTACTACGGAGGTGTGGAGGCAGATAGAAAGTTTTGCTGGATATTCCTTTTCAAAAGGACATTCAGCGTCGTATGCAGTGGAGAGTTATCAGAGTTTATATTTAAAAGCACATTATCCATTAGAGTTTATGGTAGGTGTGATAAATAATTTTGGAGGGTTTTATAACACCGAATTTTATGTGCATGAAGCGCGAATGTCGGGAGCAATTATTCATCCACCCGATATAAATAAAAGCGAACATGTAACAAGTATTATTGGTGATGAAATATATTTAGGATTTATTCATATCGGAACATTCGAGACAAGTGTTGCGCATCGAATTATAGAAGAGCGTGAGAGCAATGGGGCTTATACATGTTTAAAGGATTTTATGGATCGTGTGAGTATCGAAATTGAACAGTTGCGGATTTTAATTCGTATTGGAGCATTTCATTTTACGTGTCGTACGAAGAAAGAATTGCTTTGGGATATTCATGCTCATTTAGGTCATGCACGAAAAACGGAAGTGCGCAAAGAACTTTTTGAAGTTACTACCAAACAATTCGAGTTACCAGAATTGTATCATCATAAATTTGATGATGCAATGGATGAAATTGAAATACTTGGATTCGCATTATTAAATCCTTTTGAATTATTGAAAGATCAAGAG
>JANPGA010000513.1:0-4339 GCA_031423735.1 Bacteroidota bacterium
AACAGAGATTCCGGTTGTGTTTGCACTCAAACCAATTTGATAAAACTCTTTGGTTTTTCCATCAGCATATTTTATAGTGTGAATTCCATATCCAATATTTGGATTAGAAACTATTTTACCTTTATCATCTTTACCATCTAAGAACCACAGTTTACATTTTGGATTTATTTCCTGAATCGTTTTATGCAATGCTTGCATGTCATTGCACTTAGGTTCAGGATGACTAGCAATATACTCTTTGATTTGTTCCTTTACGTTCATATAAATAAACTATTAATGGTTGTTAATATTACATTTTTAATCACGATTTATTTAAGTCATACTATCATCATTTATTATTGAATCGTTTTCAAAAGTAAAAAAAATAAAATTCCTTTTAAAATTACTTCGTGCTAAGGTCATCAAAGTTAGTTATTGGCGTTTCATTTTTCTTTGAAAATATTACCTTTGTTGGTATTATGAAATATAATACTTCGGATTCGCAAAGTGAAATTCTGGCAAATCTTCTGGGTCTGACATCTGTTAAGGAAGTTGGTTACTCTGAATTTGAAGGCTTTTTAAAAGCCGAAATTATGCTTACAGAAGCGTTGAGTAGTCGAACAAAGTTTAACGTGAAGTATATTTAAAAATTCATAAACTAGCATTATCTCATCTTTATTCCTTTGCAGGAAAGTTTCGAGATGTGAATCTTTCAAAGGGAGGATTTCCTTTTGCTGCTGCTAAATTTCTCCCGGAGACTATGAGCGCATTTGATGATGAAGTTTTGTCGTTGCTTCACAATAGGTATGTTGACGTTGAAACCTTAATTCGAGATATTGCGGTGGTGCATGGCGAACTATTGGTTATTCACCCTTTTCGAGAGGGAAATGGCAGGACAGCACGTATTTTGGCTAACTTAATGGCTAGAAAGCAAGGGTATTCTGCTTTGCATTTTGAGAAAGTAGGAGAAAAGGAATTTATACATTAGGTTGAAGCAGTGCAGGCATCAACTTCTAAAAACTACAAAAAAATGGAAAGGTTCGTTGAATCTATTTTCCCATTCCAGAAATGACTTTTTTCAATTTCGCATTTGCAACTTGCCTTGAAATGTCAATCCCTTCAATTTTGAAGGACGCAATAAGAGAATTTAGTATCTGCTCACGCAAAGATTGGTTGTTTTTCGAACCTTTATTTGGCTGATTTTTCATAAGTCAAAGATATGCAAATTTACTCCTAAAAGCAAGTACTTCTTGTTATGCTAGCAATTAAAGGTAGTTCGTCTAAAAACTCCCATTCGTCAACAAATATTACTGATACAAAGAGGATATGAGTAAGTCTGCTAATTTGTTTGAGCGATGATGAACCAAAACTATGATTTGTTAAAATTGATCGCAATTCTTTTAAAGTGATGATTATTTTAAAAAGTAAAAAGATAAGTTCTATTTAATTCCTACTGCAAAACAATCCTTCTAAAATTGGTAAAATATATTTGAATATCTCTGTTGTATGTAAATCTTTCTCCTAATAATGGTTATAAATTGCATGGGTTGGCGCCAAACCTACAAATATTGGTAACATAAATTTAATAAGAACACTTGCTATTTCTCAGCTATTGGTAACACCCACTTCTTAACTTCTAAAACATTTTTAGGGGCTTTTAGTAAATCTAAATTTTCATCATAAATTAGTTGGTCGGGTCGCCCGTTAAAACTTACCATTACTCTTCCTTTTACTTCTACATTTTTGATTCCTTTATTTTGAGCATCTTTACCTAAAAACTGTGCAAAGCGCAACGACATATACGGATCAATAATTAATGAATTTAATTGTGTTGTTGTTAAAACAGTATGCGGATCAAAAGTCATAATGCTTTTATTATCCATATCAAAAACAGCAAAACTAATTTCCTTTTCAATTCGATTTTGCATTTTCATCCTCCACGAAAAACGTTGACCAGGTCCATACCAATCAGGATTCAATGTAATAAACCATCCCCGAAAGGGAATTACTAATTGCAAAATAACATACGTTGCCAAAATAAATTTAACACTGGTTTTTAAAATGAAATTATTGTTTTCAATAGGCAATTCATTCTTCTTTTTAGAGGTCTTTAATTTATTTATCGGAAACCACTTTTCAGCATAGTCGGGCTCGAAAAATAACATGGTAGCACCAATCATAAAAAATGGAAATACTCCAATATCATTAAACATAAATGCATTGCTACAGTTAAACATCAAAACTGTTAATACTGCAATTTTCCTCGTTGGTTTATAACATAGCAAAAATCCTATAGTAAGATCGAATACCAAACCTCCGTAAGCAATAAAATCTATTATTAAAGGTTTATCAAGTCCATTCAAACGAAAAATTGTATGCATTGGTTCCTTTAATACCAACCAATCATATTTTATTTTTGCTAACCCTCCATAAAAATAAACTACAAACAATTGGAAGCGTAGCAAGAGAATCATCCAATAAGGAATCGTTGCTTGAGCTTTCTTTTTTGATAAGGAATAAGCAGCATCTGCAGGCATAAAAATCATTAATCCAACTAGTAAAATAAAAAGATATAAATGGTTATTATAAAATCCTTTGTCGAGTAAAAAGAAATAAGCGAAAGAGAAAAAAAAGTAGATTATTGCTTTTCGGTAAATTACTCCGAGGGTAATGCAAACTGCTGCAACGAGATTTAAGAATAAAAGTATTTCAGGAATTTTACCGGGAAGTAAAGTGACCCATTCAAAACCACTATATGGGAAAAGAACGACCGGCGCTTTTAAACCATTAGGGATTAATCCTATGTTAAAATAATAAACCATTTCATATACTAGGCACAATCCAAAGAAGATTCGAAATAATCCTAATAAAGAAGAACTAACAGGTTTAGTAAGTAGTGATGAACTATTGACCATTTTAATATTGAATTTGAACAAATTTCCCCAATTTACGTATTCACAAATTATATTTAACAAGTATCGTAATTAATCTTTAAAAATACAATTACATTGACTATTTCATTAACTATATTCGACCACCATTTTAAACAATCCAAATTATCCTCTTTCCAATGAAGCGAATTCATAAATTATTAGTTGCCAACCGTGGTGAAATTGCCATTAGGGCTTTACGTGCCGCTACAGAATTAGGGATCCGAACTGTTGCAATTTATACTTACGAAGATCGCTATTCTCTTCATCGATATAAGGCGGATGAATCGTATCAAATTGGACGCGAGAATGACCCTTTAAAACCGTATCTTGATATTGAAGAAATTATCAATGTTGCCAAGGAAAATGAAGTGGATGGGATTCATCCTGGATATGGTTTTCTATCGGAAAATGTAACTTTCGCTCGTCGTTGTAAGGAAGAAGGAATTGTTTTTATTGGTCCTTCACCTGAAGTAATGGAGCAGTTAGGAGATAAAGTTGCTAGTAAAAAGGTTGCTCGATTAGTTGGCGTTCCCGTTATTGAAGATAATAAACAGGTTTTGAGTTCTTCGGCTATCATGTTAGAAGAAGCTAAAAGAATTGGACTACCCATTATTTTTAAAGCAAGTGCTGGTGGTGGTGGACGAGGTATGCGCGTGATTCGTGAAGAAGCAGCGCTTGAAAAAGCATTTAACGAAGCAAAGAGCGAGGCAAAAAATGCCTTTGGTGATGATACCATTTTTATTGAAAAATTTGTTGATGATCCTAAACATATTGAAGTTCAAATTTTAGGTGATCAGCATGGAAATATTGTTCATCTTTTTGAAAGAGATTGTTCTGTTCAACGTCGTTTTCAAAAGGTGGTTGAAATTGCTCCTGCTCCTTCACTTCGTCAGGATACGAAAGACAAATTGTATGATTATGCTTTACGAATTGCTCGTCATGTAAAATATGATTGTGCAGGAACAGTAGAGTTTTTGGTGGATGGGGATGAAAATATTTTCTTTATTGAAGTTAATCCACGTGTTCAAGTGGAGCATACGGTAACGGAACAAGTAACAGGAATTGATATTGTTCGTAGTCAGATTTTGATTGCTGATGGTGAGCCGTTGCGATCTCCAATTATTGATATTTTACGACAAGAAGATATTGTTTGCAGAGGTTTTGCTATTCAATGTAGGATAACAACAGAAGATCCTGAAAATGATTTTAAGCCCGATTACGGAACACTGATTGCCTACAGGAATGCGGGAGGGTATGGAATTCGTATTGATGAAGGATCTTCTTACCAAGGTGTAAAGATTTCTCCATTTTTTGATTCGATGCTTGCTAAAGTTACTGCTCAAGGACGAACATTATCTGGTGCTAGCAAAAGGATGTATCGAACACTTTTAGAGTTTCGAATTCGAGGTGTTAAAACAAATATTCCT
>JANPGA010000514.1:0-1779 GCA_031423735.1 Bacteroidota bacterium
ATTTATTCCTGAAGAATCAATTTTATAAATATAAAATTCATTATTTGTAGATGAACCATTTTGACAAATCAACCACCAATCTTTTCCATTGCCATGTTTAACGGCTGTTAATCCATCAAATACTGGAAAGGTTTGCAATTGTATGTTTTTTTGTATTATGGCTCCTAAACCGTTGTTTTGCTTTAAATCGACAAGTGAAAAATATAAGCCGTAAGAATGTGAAACACCTGCAGTAAATACATAAAATAAACTATCAGTAATTGATTTTGGAATGATCGTCATTACATGATACCACTCGCTGAATAAATGAGTACTGTTTTGCATAGTTTGATGTAGACGCGTTTTCAAAATCCCCGAATTATTTGATCCTGTATTTACCGTACTGTCATCATAAGCATACCCATAAAATAATAAATTTCCAAAACCATCACAAATGCTTGCCGAACCACTATTTGTCTCAATACCTGTTTGGAATGGTGATGGTGGATTGGTCATAAAGTTTATGCCCGCACTATCTCCCAGCACCCATTTATTACCTGTATATTGTGCATTAATTTTACAATTAAAAATTAAATTAAGTGCACAGAATAAAACAATTAGAACTTTCTTCACCTAATTTATTTTTTTATTACTGTAAATTTAGTTTGGAAGCTCGCTGAGTTATCTTTTATTAATTGTATAAAGTAGATTCCAGATTCAATTCCCAATAAGTCGATTTCATGAGTAAATTTTCCTTTTAATATCAATCTTCCAGAAATATCTTTAATTTCATAAAGATAATTGCTTAAGTCATCATTACTTAATAGTGAAATATTTTCATTAGCTGGTACTGGATACACCTTTAAATCAATGGTATTAATTATTGGTTGATAATTCGCTTTACGTTCGTTTGAACCCAAAGGAGCATCTTCAATTTCTAAAAATAAAATATTTCTTGCAGCATAAACTGCATTACCTCCAATTAAAGGATTTAAAATGGCAACTGTATATAAAGTTGAAGAATCAGTAGAAGAATAAGCGGAATCAGATAAATGATGATGTAGATAAATCCCATAAACAACTTTATAATTCTCTTCTTGATCATTAGTTGATTCAATGGTATTTATTGTAGACTGTGCCCCAATAAAATCTCCAAAACAAATTAAACGATCCACATTTGCAATTTTACCTATATTGCTGCTCGTTTTGGTTGTAAACCAAGATTGAAAACTTTCATCATTTTCATCATTAATATTCAACAATGAAGGATTTGCACTTAGTATTCCATACGTTGATGTCTTACGTAGGTAACTTTGCTCTGTTTCATGTCCCGTTGTGTAACTAGCTGAATCACCTATAACATCACCCAATACCTTGTTTCGTTGAACTGACGATGTTATATGAGTTGGTACATCTGTTTGGCAATCCCAACTAATGTCGTTTGAATTAGGAAAAGGTTTTACAACTAAATTATTAGCAGGAAGAGCACTTTCTATATTTAAATAACCAGATGAATTGTGAAAATACCAATCGATAGGATTTAAACTCATTGTTTGCCCATCTACTCTATTTTCTGAAGTTTCTGAATCATCCCATTCATTTCCATATCCAGTTTGGGTTACATCATCGCCTTGTACATTTCCGATATTTGCATTGTCGAGTTGGATTCCAATTTCATATTGTTTTATTTCATTTTTCTGTAGTCTTGCAAATTCATCATCATTATGAAAATACATCCCGTAAGAAATTTTGTAAGTTCTGTTACAATAAAACGCTGGAATTAAGCAATTGTCAGATTCT
>JANPGA010000515.1:0-2118 GCA_031423735.1 Bacteroidota bacterium
TGGCGATGTTGACCAGCTTGATTAATTTCTAGTTTGATTGTAATGCCAATTTCTGCAAGTTGTCCTTGAATATATTCGCATAAATCTTGATACGAATTTGTAGTGCTCATTAATATTGTTGGCAAACCTTTTCCATTTGGACATCCTGCATCTGCTAAAAGTTGTAACGCTTTTTTAGGATCATAGTGGTAACCCTTTACGGATAGGCTATCAAAGCCTGGAATCCCTAAAGGTATCATTCCTGCTTCACCAGGTGTAGCCATTCCGTTGCGCAAATACATTATCATCTTTGTACGATCAAAGCCCATATTTATCGCCTGACGAATTCTAACATCATTTAAGGGATTACCTTTCATCACCGGAAGGTTCTTATCCATCATCATTCCTAAATATTCGGTGTTCAGGTAAGGCGCTGTTTCCATTCGAAAACGTCCAACATATTTAGCACGAAGCTTTCCGTTGGGAGTAAGTAAATCATCTTTATAACTTGCATCTAAGCCTGAAACAAGGTCCAATTTTCCTTTCAAGAATTCTAAAAAAGCACTTTGCTTATCGCTGATAAAAGAAATCATAATGGCATCCAAATAGGGTAAACGTTGCCCTTTACTATTCACTTCAAAATAATTTGGATTCTTATGAAGTATTAAAGCTGTTCGCTCAATCCATCTATTAAAAATAAACGGACCAGTACCTATAGGATGATTTCTAAAATCTTTGCCGTAATGTTCAACAACTTCATGCGGAACAACTGCTCCATAAGCTGAACCCAGTAATCCTAAGAAAGGAGGAAAGGGGTGATCTAATTGAACAATAAAGGTGCTGTCGTTTGGTGCCTCAAAACCAATAACATCATCATTAGAATTCTTTTTTACTGAATTAAAAATCCATGCACCGGATGAAGCTACCTTTTTATCGGTAATACGATTAAAACTATAAAGGAAATCGGATGCTATTGCCTTTCTTTTCGTGCTAAAAAGTGGGTCTTTATGAAAGTAGACGTCATTTCTAAGATGAAAAGTGTAAGTTTTCGCGTCATCGCTTATCTCCCATGAGGTTGCAATACAGGGCTTTACATTTAATTTTTCATCAAGTTGAACTAAGCCATTAAAAAGATGGTTGCATGCCCAAATATTGGCTTGATTGGTAGCAAATGCTGGGTCAAGAGAGGTGATTCCTGCACTTTCATTATAACGAAAAACCTTTTTTCCACCATAATTATCCTTTTCATCATGACATGAAATACAGGATAGACCAAGAAATAGTATAAACAGTGCAATTCGCATTCGGCAAATGTATTGGAAAGCTTTGAAGGATCACAATTGAAGAAGCCTTAATCATTACCTTTGCGCCCCGATGCAAACAGTAGCCTTTCATACTTTAGGGTGTAAACTCAATTTCTCTGAGACGTCCACCATTGCTCGTCAGTTTCGTGATGCTGGCTGGCAACGTGCTGATTTCCCAGCTGCTGCGGATGTTTATGTGGTGAACACTTGTTCAGTAACAGAAAACGCCGATAAGGAATGCAAGCAAATTGTGAATCGTGCAATGAATGCCAACCCAGAAGGAAAGGTGATAATTGTTGGATGTTATGCTCAGCTAAAGCCTGAAGAGATTGCAAATATTCCAGGTGTGGATTTGGTATTAGGAGCGACAGAAAAGTTTAATGTTTTACGTTACCTAGATAATTTAAAGAAAAGCGAAGATGCTGCTGTAATGGCATGTGAGATTGAAGAGGCGACTTCTTTTGTTAGTGCATATTCTTCTGGTGATCGAACAAGAGTTTTTTTGAAGGTTCAGGATGGATGTGATTATAGTTGCGCATTTTGTACGATTCCATTAGCTCGTGGTAAATCAAGAAGTGATACTATTCTTAATGTTGTTAATCAATCAACACAATTAGTGCAAGATGGAGTTAAAGAAATTGTTTTAACAGGAGTTAATCTTGGTGATTTTGGAATTCGTGAAGGATCAACAAAACATCAGGATCGTTTTATTGATCTAGCAAAAGCATTGGAAGAAGTTGAAGGATTAGAGCGAATTCGGATTTCATCTATTGAGCCCAATTTGCTTACTGAAGAGGTAATTCGTTTTGTGGCTTCTTCAAAAAAGTTTGTTCCG
>JANPGA010000516.1:0-1970 GCA_031423735.1 Bacteroidota bacterium
TAAATTAATGAATGTCTTTATTTACAAAAAAATACAACAATAGAGTATAAACAGCAAAACTTACAATTAATTAATGTTTAAACTCTAAAATTTAACATTGCATTTCAAAAATTATATATACATTTACTCATCTTTAATGCCAACGAGTAATTAGTTTTAACTTTTAATACTCTTATTTATGCGTTACTTTACCATTGCAGTACTATTGTTTTTATGCTCTTTTGCCAACGCACAACAAAACCTTGTGCCTAACCCAAGTTTTGAGGATACTGTGTATTGCCCGTATGGGTTAAACCAAATTGATGCTTGTGCAAATTGGTTAAATTTCGGTAATTCGCCTGATTATTTTAATGCCTGCGCGACAAATGGTGTAACAGTACCAAATTCAAATTTTGGATTTATGTATGCTCATACGGGGAAAGCAAGGGCAGGCATTGTTGGATATTACTCATTTAATCCCAATTATAGGGAGTTTTTAGGGACACAATTACTTTCACCGTTACAAATCGGCACGAAATATTATATTAGTTTTTGGATAAGTCGAGCAGCATATATAAATATGGCGTGTAATAAAATTGGAATGCGCTTTTCTTCAGTACCATTTGATAGTTGTTGCGCTCCACCAATTAACAATATCTCTCAACTTCACATTGATACAATTATTACAGATACAACTATTTGGCATCAGGTTTTAGGAAGTTTCATTTCAGACTCATCATACCGATATCTTTCTATTGCTAATTTTTTTACCGATTCCTTAACGGATACAATAAAATATACTTCATTTTCAAATGTTGCGTACTATTATATTGATGATATCTGCGTATCAACAGATTCTATTTATAATAATGTTTGGACAGGAATTGCTATTAAAAATAATATGAAAAGTAAAATAATTTGTTTTCCAAATCCTTTTTCAAACTATCTCTATTTATCTAATAACGAATTTCTCGATACTGCTATCCTATATACAATTGAGGGGTTAAAAATTAAAGAGTTTTTCTTTAACAAACAAGAAGAATTAATTAAACTAAATTTTGAAAATTTAGGTGCTGGAAACTACCTATTAAAAATTTCTGGGGAAAATACTGTAATTACTAAACACATTTTAAAACTATAGAGTATGAAAAAAATAGCAATTTCTTTGTTAATAGCAATTTTAATAATTGTTTTTAAACAAGTTGGCGCTCAGGTAACCGTACCAAATAATTTTGGCGCAGGTACTGATTACATAGGTTGGGATAATTCTATGACTGGCATTCCACTAAAAATTAAAACAACATTGGATCAACCCATTACTTTTCATACTAATACTGTTACGAATGCTGGTTTTGGAAATACTAGAATGAGAATTTTTTCACATTCCATTAATGCTGTTGACTACACAAGAGTAGGCATAAATATTAATGGCGCATCCCCTGTAAACAATCCACGAAGTATTTTACATCTAGGAATGAATTATTTACCTGGCTCAGGTGCGCAAGGTGCGTGGCGCGCATGGATGAATGTTGGAACTTTTTGCGACGTTGGTAGTGATTTTTGTTATTTTGGACTGGCTGATAATCCTACGGATACTACAGTAACACTTGGAAGTTCCGATAGAACGGATGCAGTTATTGTTTGGGGAGATAATTTAAACGGACCAGAAGGTGCGGATAATCTGAGATTTATTTTTACATCTGGCTATTTAAATGGTGCTACTGCTGGTTTTTCAAACCGATGGAATAGTGCTGAAGTTGGTAGGTTTACACCAGGAGGAAGATTAGGAATTGGTAATTTTTCTGGAACTGGAAACGTATATCCAAATGGTGGTAATGGATCTGGAATTCAACCCTGCTGTCCTGAGTTTGTAACTCAGGACTCTACAATTAATAATCTACCATTTTAAATTTAGAAATAATATCGATCATTTTTTAAATTAATGAATGTCTTTATTTACAAAAAAATACAACAATAGAGTATAAACAGCA
>JANPGA010000517.1:0-9766 GCA_031423735.1 Bacteroidota bacterium
TTTGTGGCAGATTATCCACTAACGATAAAACATAAGAACGGTAATCTTACAGATGTTTTATACAATGCTTCTGTTTACAAAGATGATAAAGGCAATGTGCTTGGAGTTTTTGCAGCAGCACGGGATGTTACAGAGCAAAAATGGGCAAAAGATTTACGAATTGCCAACAAGGAACTTGCATTTCAAAATGAAGAAAAAGAGAAACGTGCGACAGAGTTTGGAGTGGCGAATAAAAAATTGGTTTTTGAAAATGAAGAGAAAGAAAAACGTGCAGCGGAATTGGTTATTGCCAATAAAAAACTTGCTTTTGAAAATGAAGAGAAAGGAAAACGAGCGGCAGAGTTAGTAATTGCAAATAAGGAATTGGCTTTTCAAAATGATGAAAAAGAAAAGAGGGCGGCGGAATTAGGAGTCGCAAATAAAAAATTGGTGTTTGAAAACGAAGAGAAAGAAAAGAGGGCTGCGGAGTTAGGCGTTGCTAATAAAGAACTTGCGTTTCAAAATGAAGAAAAAGAAAAACGAGCAGCGGAATTGGTTGTTGCCAATAAAGAACTTGCCTTCCAAAACGAAGAGAAAGAAAAACGGGCAGATGAGTTGAGTATCGCTAATAAAGAGCTTTTGGCGTTCACTTATATTTCCAGTCACGATTTGCAAGAACCACTTCGGAAGATACAAATATTCGTTAGTATCATAGCCTCAAAAGAGGATAAAAATCTTACGGAGAATGGAAAATATAATTTTCAAAGAATTCAATTAGCCGCAGGTCGGATGCAGTTGCTGATTGACGATTTGCTTGCGTTCTCGCGGATCGCCACCACGGAATTGAAATTTGAAAGGACGGAACTGGGAATAATCATTGAAGATATAAATGCTGAATTAAAAGATACCATTTCAGAAAAAAATGCAATCATCGAAGCCATCGAACTATGCGAAGCTAATATTATTCCATTTCAGTTTCGCCAGTTATTGTATAACCTTATAAGTAATGCTCTCAAGTTTTCTAATCCAGAAAAAAAATCTCATATAATAATTACAAGCAGAATTGAAAAAGGAAGTACATTGGATAATTTAAAGCTATCGCCTGGAAAAAATTATTGCCATATTGCAATCAAGGATAATGGTATCGGCTTCGAACCACATTTCAGCGAACGTATATTTGGAGTATTCCAGAAACTACATAGCAAAGAAACGTATGCAGGAACAGGCATCGGGCTTGCTATCGTAAAAAAAATAGTAGAGAATCATAATGGCATTATCACCGCAACAAGCGAATTAAATAAGGGAGCTAAGTTTGACATTTATATTCCAACTAACTAAAAAAATGCACGTTAGAATTTGCAAAACAATTAAACGTAGCAAGACAATTAGTAAAACAGAAAATTTAAACGCACAACACGAACGCGACAGAACAAATTACTACCGCTAAGATGAGTGACCATTGAACAATATCATTTAAAAAAATATTTTCTTGTTTTTGTTTTAATAACAGTTTAATTATTTGTGATTAGAGCAATGCTAATTTATTATTTTAAAAGGTTGTTGAAAAATAACGATTTGCTATTGGCGTTTTAATGAAGCAATAGAATTTCAGGAAGTGATGGTTTATTTTACTTGTGCTAATACTTCAATAAGCGCCTTAACTTTTTGCTTGACCTCTTGATAATTTTTTTGAGTTGTAAATTAATGTCGACATCAACACATATTTGTTGGCTTGTTTCTTCTTGCTTTTTACTCTTTTAAGATTTTTAAATGGAACATCATTCCCAGTACGAATCCTAATGCGTTCCTTCGAGAACCTTAAGCAAATATTAGCATTTTTATGTCTTTAGCTAAATCAAACCATTATCCCGTCTTGTATCCTTTTAGCATCAGTTATATTAGTTATTTGGGATAACTGCTTAAGATGTACAAAACATTATGTTCCCATTCAACTGCCACAGCATTGGAAAATGAAAAAGAATTTGAAAAAAATAGAGGCTGTCCTTGTATTGAGACAACCTCTATTCAGATTTTAATTTCTTAAATTTATTGTGGTCGTATTACCGAATTCATTTGAAGAGTTACAGCTGTTTGAGCCAATAGTCTTCCATTTATTGATGCGCCTGTCTTCAAATTAATACCAGTTTTCCCCAATATGATTCCTTCAAAATGACTGGTTGTTCCTAAAGTTACTGCACCAGTGGTCTGCCAAAAAATATTCTTTGCTTTTGCTCCTCCGATCAGAGTAATTTTTACTGCAGAACTCATATTAAGTGTTCCGGAAACCTGAAATATCCATGTATCACGTGGACCGCCTGAAATGGTGATATTCGTTGGGATGATAAGCGCAGTTGTCCATTTATATAGACCAGGCGTAAGCGTTAAGCCACCGATATTTCCAGCACCTAAGTTCAGGAAATTCGGATTAGAACGTCCAGCTGCATTTGTATAAGCAGCTTGCATATCGCCTACTGCTGTAGTTAGCCCACTTGGGTTAGTTATCCTGCAAGGAAGCGGCCCAGCAGCGTTAACTGAATAAATTGCTCCCGTCACCTCAGTACATGTTAGGTGAATAGCTGCACCAGTTATTGGACTTGTTCCGATATTCCCGACAATAGCAGAAGGATATACATCAGTAATTCCTGATTTAGACAGAATGACAAAGTTGCCCGCATTCCCAAGATTTACTTGACTAGGTCCTCTGCGAAAAGCTTCTGTAGATTCTGTTGAAGAAATTCCCGAAGATCCAGGAGTCTCATCTTTTTGACAACTTCCAAATAATATAACCAACAGCATAGCTGTGATTGGCAACATGTTTTTAATTTTCATTTGTACTTTTATTAATTTGTAAATGAATTATTACATGGCAAAGATCTGTTCTATATTTCCCATAAGTATTACATAATATAAGAAAGGAGTTACATGATTCACACTTTATCCTTTGGTGTCTCGTAAATTTTAGCTTCAAGTTATTAGAACAGAAATCTCATGTTGGATATTTTTAAAGCGTAAGACAAACGAAAAAAACTTTACAGTTTTCGAGGATTAGTTTTTTTCTCTTCGTTGACAGTTGTTTAGCAGCATTTTTTGTAGAAAGTATTCTCAGAAATTTTCGGCAGAAATTTTAGATAAAATTACAGGAAGAGCATTATCGAAAGTGTAATGTTTAACTGTCGAGTTTTGGACGATCAATTTTCTGATAACTTTCGTATTTTGACAGATACCGCTTTGTATACCATCCCAAAAAACAAGTATCTTTTTTTAAAGCCACGCCACAAAATTTTTAGCCAACCCCATAATACACATTTTTATTTTTTTGCTGCCCAAAAAAGTCATCATTGACAAAAATATAAGAGTTTCCCCTCTAAAGCATTAAAAAGCTATCTCCAAAAAAATTGAAAGATATAAAGTGTGAATGATGTAACACTTAGTATTAATTGTGTAAGGTTATAGGCACTAAAAGGTATCACATTTGTGCATTGTAACAATTCAGTTACAACATAAAATCATATCAAAATGGAAAATAAAAATATTCAAAGTTGCATTGATGCTTGCGAAACATGTGCAGATGCATGTGAAACTTGTTCAACGGAAAACAAAGGTAAAGTAGGAATGGAACATTCCGAAAAACTTTGCATCGCTTGTGCTGATGCTTGCAACGCTTTGGTTGCTGCAAGTAAAGCCGATTCAAACCTTGATGCACTTTGCAAAAAATGTGAAGAAGCTTGTATCGCTTGTGCCACTGAATGTGAAAAACATTCTGACATGGAACATTGCAAAGAATGTGCTGACGCTTGTCGTAAGTGTGCAGCAGAATGTAAAGCTATGCTTGCAGTAGCAGCATAATTTATTCACGAAGGGAAAATCAAGGATTGTAATTCAATCCTTGATTTTTTTCTTTAAACAATTAAAAATTCAGAAAATGAAAAAAATAATCACAATAGTATTTGCTGTGACAGCGATATTTTCGTTTACGCAATGCAGCAACAATTCAGGCAATGAACTAAGTAACGCAGACAACAGAGCAAAAGTAATTTCGCAGTTGATGGACAATGATGCTTACAGGAAAGAGGTAATAGCAGTTATGAAAGCAAAACATGGTGATGAAATTGCTTCTACTTCATGCGACATGATGAAGGAAGATAAAGCAATGGGTACAAAAATGATGGGCAACATGATGGACATGTGTATGAATGATACAAGCATGTGCAAAATGATGATGGGAAAAACAATGGATATGTGTGATTCTGATAAAGGCAAATGCAGCATGATGATGAGTTCTATGAAAGATCATCCAAAAGGAATGAAATCAATGAAGGATATGGGCATGTGTAACATGAAAGGGATGAACATGTAACAAAAAAATATAACTAATCTCAACATCATTAAAAAAAAATCTGCAAAATGAAAGTAAAATACGAGTTAGAGGGAATGAATTGCGAGGGTTGTACGAATAATGTAAAACGGGCATTATTGCAAATGCCTGATGTTACGGAAGCTGAAGTTCAATTGAAATCACAAAGTGCAGTTATTACCATGAACAAAGTTATTAGTGTTGAAGATTTGCAAGCTCAGCTTTCAAAGGCAGGACACTATACAATTAAAGAAACTCTTAAATAAATAAAAATGATGCACGATAATTCTTGGGGATGGGGAATGGGTTATGGAATGTGGATTATTCCAATTGCCATTATTATTATATTGGTATTAGTGTTAAGAACCAGACGAAAAAAATAAATGCTGTTTGGAATTCATTATTAAAAACATAGTGAATGAGATGGAGATTAGTTACAATTGCTTAGAAATAAAAAATGAGTATTCAAACCATTAATTAAACCATTTATGACTGAACTTAGGAATGTTTCTACTTTACCTTCTGATAAATATAATAAGGAAGAATGTAAAAAAATGCTAAAAGCATTTCACAAAAAACTTTTTGAGTTACAAAATATTTTTTATGCTGATGCTCGATTTGGGCTACTTATTATTTTTCAAGGAATTGATTCGTCTGGAAAAGATGGAACTATTCGTAAAGTAATGACCTCTATGAACCCAATGGGAGTTAATGTAAAGTCATTCAAAAAACCTACAACAGAAGAACTCCAACATGATTTTCTATGGAGAGTATCTTCACATTTTCCTTCTAAAGGAATGATAGAGGTTTTCAATCGTTCCTACTATGAAGATATCCTAGTGCCAACCCTTTCAGGTGATCTTTCAAAAGAAACACTTCAAAATCGGTATGACATGTTTAATAATTTGGAGGATCATCTCGAACAGAATAACATTCATGTTTTGAAATTCTTTCTACACATTTCAAAAGAGGAACAGAGCATTCGAATTAATGAAAGATTGACAAAACCTCATAAACAGTGGAAATACTCAAAGGAAGATAAAAAGGCAACTCACAAATGGGATGAGTACCTGGAAGTATATAATACAATCATTAAAATAGATAACAAGAAAAAATGGAACATCATACCCTCCGACAAACGCTGGTATCGCAACTATGCAGTTGCTAAAATATTAACTAATTACCTTGAATCATTACAATTGAAATATCCAAAAATTTAAAATAATTGGAACATCAACCTAAACTAAACGACCATTTGCCTGACAATACAAGCACTTCAAGTGGATTTATGCACCACGACTAGCTGCAGGGCTTTTGTATAAATGGAATATCATGCTTCGTCCGACAACAGGTGCGGTACTCATGAGTTTAAGTACAATTATAGTTGCCATCAATGCAAAAATGTTAAAAGTTAAAACAACTAAATAAAAACAACATGACAAAATTTATCTTATCAATCGCAATGCTTGGAACAATTTTAGTAAATAATTGTTCAGCACAAATAAATACAACTAAGCAAGCAACTAAAGCAGTTGTAAATGCCAACACTGTAAAAGTTGTAGAGCAACCAGTGGGTTCAAATCCAATTTCCGATGTCTATGCCGATTACATCAACATAAAAAATTCACTGACAAGAGATAATTCCGATAGCGCATCCTTCTTTGCAAAAATACTTATCATAGATATAGAAAAAATCCCAATGGATAAACTAACTCCCATACAAAATACTGCTTGGATGAAGAATAATAGCAAACTTTCTTCTGATGTCGAATATATCAAAGGCAAGGCAGATTTGGAACAGCAACGGGAACATTTTATTTCTCTTTCAAAAATAATGTATGATTTGCTCAAAGCTTTTAACTCAAACACTGAAGCTATTTATTATCAATTTTGTCCAATGGCAAACGATGGGAAAGGAGCATATTGGATAAGTGAAAATTCTTCAATAGTAAATCCATATTTCGGAACAAAAATGTTGGGTTGCGGAAGCACCAAAGAAACAATCACTGTTAAATAAAAATGCAACTTTATTATTGTGGTAAGAAAAATTATATTTCCAATTTTCATTTTTATATACTTCGTTTCAGTTAATAACCTTGCAGCACAAAAAGTTGTTCGTTATGATTTGTTTGTCAAAGACACAATTGTTAACTTCACAGGTAAACTCAAAAGAGCAATTGCAGTAAACGGACAAATACCAATGTCAACACTAACATTTACTGAAGGTGACACGGCAGAAATTTATGTTCATAATGAGTTGAACGAAGAAACTTCTTTGCATTGGCACGGTATCTTTTTGCCCAATCAATATGACGGAGTTCCCAACCTTACACAAATGCCAATCAAACCGCATTCAACATACTTGTATAGGTTTGCAATCATACAGCACGGCACACATTGGTATCATTCACATACGGGTTTGCAAGAGCAAATTGGAATGTATGGTTCAATGATTTTATTGAAGAGAAAAAATGATACAACTTTTAGGGAGGGTATTGATAATTTGCCAACCATTCCCATTATTTTAAGTGAGTGGACAAATTACAACCCTGAAAATGTTCTTAGAATGTTGCACAATGCAACCGATTGGTTTGCTATAAAAAAGGGAACTACACAATCTTATTTTGAAGCCATTCAACAAGGTTATTTAAAAACAAAACTCACCAACGAATGGAAGCGAATGAATGCAATGGATGTGAGTGATGTATATTATGATAAATTGTTAATCAATGGAACAAATGAAGCAACAGCACAGTCTTTCAAAGGAAACAAAGTGAGATTACGAATTTCAAATGCAGGCGCATCAACAAATTTTTGGCTTTCTTATTCGGGTGGAAAAATAACTGTAGTTGCTAACGATGGCAATGATATAGAACCTTTTGAGGTAGATAGAATGTTGATTGCAGTTTCAGAATCTTATGATGTAATTTTAACACTACCTGATACAGGAAGTTACCAATTTTTAGCAACAGCAGAAGATAGAACAAAATCAGCATCCATATTTTTAGGTGATGGAATAAAGCATTTTGCTAAACCATTTCCCAAGTTGAAATATTTTGAAGGAATGAAAATGATGAATGGCATGATGCTGATGAACGGAGATTTAGATGACATGGGAATGAGTATGAGTTTAAATCAAATGGACATGAACACCGTAATGTATCGCGAAATTACTGGTGATAAAAAATCAAAGGGAAATAAAACTGAGACACATAACCATCCACAAATTCAGCAAGACATAGTTACCCTTAATTATGCAATGTTGAAATCTACAATAAATACTTCATTACCAAAAAAGGCAACAGTAAAAGAATTGAATTTTGTTCTAACAGGAAACATGAACCGCTATGTTTGGAGCTTAGACAACAAAGTTATTTCAGAAGCTGATAAAATATTAATTAAAAAGGGTGAAAATGTTCGCATCATTTTAACCAATAATTCTATGATGCGACATCCAATGCATTTGCACGGACATGATTTTCGTTTGCTGAATGGACAAGGCGACTTAGCACCACTTAAAAACGTTGTTGATATTATGCCAATGGAAACCGATACAATAGAATTTGCTGCAACCGAAAGTGGCGATTGGTTTTACCATTGTCACATCTTGTATCATATGATGAATGGGATGGGTAGAGTTTTAAGTTATGAAAATTCACCACCAAATCCCGAAATACCAAATCCAAAATTGGCTCAACGAAAACTTTTTGCTGACGATAGAATGTTTCACTTCATGGCAAATATGGCACTTTCAACTAGTGGCAGTGATGGAATAGCAATGTTTGGTAACACACGATGGAAGATGGAGGAAATGTGGCATATGGGTTACAATGCTTCACGTGGTTACGAAAGCGAGACAATGTTTGGCAGATACTTTGGGAAAATGCAATGGTGGTATGCATATATCGGATTTGATTTTCATTACAAAATGGATGAAGACCCACAGAAATATTTCTTTGACATCATAAACAATTCGAAAAATATTTTTGGTGACGAAACGAGAACAATGTGGGGACAAACCAGCAATAAAAGCAATAGACATATAGGAATTGTTGGACTTCGTTACACTCTACCTTTACTCATATTGGCAGATGCACGTATAGACTTAGACGGATTATTTCGTTTCCAACTGTCACGAGAAGATATTCCAATTTCAAAAAGAATTAGAATGAATTGGATGCTAAACTCCGACAAAGAGTATACGCTTGGCTTACGTTACATCGCAGGGAAAAACATTTCAGTTAGTACACATTTTGACAGTGATATGGGTTATGGTGTAGGTCTGAATTTTAATTATTAAATTACTACTCCGAATAAAAACCCTCCCCAAAATATTTATTTAGAAACTCCTTTAGGCCAGTCCTAGAAATAAAGTTTTTATGATAATATTATTTGCTAGAACCAAAGAATAATATTTGACTTGCACTTTTAAATATAGAAATTTATTTTTCTAAAATTACGAATTTGCTACCAACACGGCCTTGTTAGCATTTAAGTTAAATTGCTATAAACAAAGTAAGTGCATAGTTCAAACGTTACATTTCCGGAGGCAGAATGACTGTCACAAATAGCTAATACCTTTTTTCGATTTAAAAACGAACGTTAACATTTTGTTGTCATTGGGAGAAATAATTAACAGCCTTCAAATTATTTTATTAAAATCAATTATATTTGTTAAAGAAATGGCGTTTAAAAAGAACTAACTTTATACATCTAATCTGGCCAACCTGACTAAAGTAAAATTGTTAAATTCAAAAAAATATTCATCTTTATGAGCAAACAAGAAGCTTACTTTTGGTTCGGACTATTTGTTTTTGGTACTATCGCGTTTACAGTTGTACAGGACAACATCCGACCAAATTATATTGGAACAAGCGATTTAATAAAATATTTATTAGGAGTTGCGCCCAATTATTTTGCTGGCCTAGGATTATCTTCGTTTTTTGTGGTTATGATAATTCATATAAATTCCAGTTCTAAGAAACCATACAAATCCACCTGGTTAAATAATAAAGCCCAACTTTCAAGTATTATTATTTCAGTAATTGGATTGTCTATTTGGGAGTTTATGCAAACATTTTCAACACGCGGACATTTTGACTGGCACGACATTATTTGGACTATACTAGGTGCTTCTACCTTTTACTTCATTTGGGTAATTGTTGAAAAAAGGAACGTTAATCAGTATGAAAAACTAGAAAGGAAGAACAATCATTAATAAAAAAATGAACAAAGTGAAAATAAAAATCATACTAATGTCATTATTTATTATAATATTATCAGGTTGTTCGGATAATAAGGATAAGAAGTATTATGCTGATGGAAAAATTAAGTCAGAAATAACAATTGTAGATGGAAGGAAAGCACCTCACTCCACGTCTTATTACGAATCAGGAAAAATAAAGAAGACAGCTTTTTATTTAAATGATTCTT
>JANPGA010000518.1:0-1504 GCA_031423735.1 Bacteroidota bacterium
TAATTTATTTCGAGTTCAAAAGTTAACTAATCGGGATTATTTTTTTCGGCATCATTTGGAAACTACAGTTGAAAATAAAAATGAGACAAAAAATTTTACATGGAAACGTCTCGGACTAAATGGAATTGAATTCGTTTTAAAAGTACGAATTAATCATTTAGGAAAAATTGTAAATGTTGGAGAAGAAAATTAAACAATTAAAAAGCAGAAAAAATATTTTATAGATTTAGGCTATGTGAAAAATTAATTATGATTCTATTCGAATCCAGTTTATGATCAAACGCATACTTTATTTCGGCAACCCAGCGTATTTGGGAATGAAAAATTCACAATTAGAAATACGTTTGCATTCCGTTTAGAAAAATAAAGATTTGCCTAAAATCATTAAAAGAGGGGTTCACAACGATGCCAATTGAAGATATTGGAATCGTTATATTGGATCACCAACAATTTTCCATCATGCAAGGATAAATTGATAGGATGATGGATAATAATGTTGCATTAATTACTTGTGATGGAACCCATCATCCCGCTTGGTTATTGTTATTATGGGTAAGAACTACTGTTCATGTGGAACGATGCATATAGTGGCAAATTTTTCTCTTAAAGTGTAGTTTAGGCAACAATTGATAACCTTCCAAATTTGATATTAATACCGCCTTTTAATGAATTAAGTAAGGACAAACTTTGTTTATGAACTAGTATCTAATCTAGCAGTTATTCCAATTGTATGTATAATTGGATAAAATAGTAATACTTTATTAGTTTCCTTAAAACGCTTAAGTTTAGTGAATGAACTGATAGTTTGGCTATTTGGTAATTATACATTTTGTATAATACATTTTGTATAATACAAAATGTATAGTACATTTGGATCGTAAAATAGCCCTATGAACCCATTTCTTATAAATGATTATGTTAATCCTACTTATTTTTGTGACAGGGAAAATGAGTCAAAAATACTACTGAATAACATCCTTCAACAAAGCAATACTGCATTTTTTGCGCAACGTCGAATGGGTAAATCCGCCCTTATAAAGCATGTTTTCTTTAAATTAAAAAGGGAAAAAATTACTATTATTTATATTGATATTTATGCAACTCAAAGTTTAAAAGATTTTACTAATCAATTAGCGAATGCTATCTATAATGTATTTCCTAGTGAACAAGGGATTGGCAAACGTTTTTGGAATGCTATAAAGCTTTTACGTCCAGTTATAAGCGTTGATTCAATTAGTGGTGCTCCGGAGTTAAGTTTAGATATAACCCAGCCAAAGCAATTTGAAAAAACAATTCCTCAACTATTGCAGTTTATTGAACAGCAAAAAATAAAAACAGTTATTGCAATTGACGAATTTCAACAAATATTGAATTACAAAGAAAAAAATGTGGAAGCTTTGTTACGTACAGTGATTCAAACTTTAAATTACGTAAACTTTGTTTTTTGCGGAAGTAGTCAAAAAATGATGAATGCTATTTTTAATAGTTCGAAACGACCTTTTTA
>JANPGA010000519.1:0-1615 GCA_031423735.1 Bacteroidota bacterium
TATGGGTTCGGGGTATTTTAGTTTAAAGCAAAATCATTACCAATTATCACTAAGGAAAATCTCTTCAAATGGAAGTAATATTTGGCTTCATCATTATGCTCAAGATACTACTAGAAGTTATTATGGTAATTGGGTGTATAATACAATTGATTCAGGCTTCATTTTACCAGCTGAAGTTGCAGATTCAATTGATGGAAATATCTACGTAATTAAAGTTGATAGTGCAGGTACTATTAAATGGGACTATGAACTTCTTGGTAACAAATATGATCAAGCTTTTGATGCTACTGAAACAATCATCCATGATTACTTAGTTGTAGGTTGGACAAATTCATTTGCAAATGGAAATTTAAATTTTAGAGATGCCATAGTAGTTTGTATTGATAGTTTAGGAAACTATAAATGGAAAAAAACTTTTGGAGCATCGAATGTCAATGAAACTATGTATCGTATAATTGCCTCACATGATGGAAATTTTATAATATCTGGTGTTAAATATTCGATAACAGCACAGTATGACAATGCAAGTATTTGGAAAATTGACTCTTTGGGAAATTTAAAATGGCAAAAATATTATTATACTTTATCAAACTTAAATATTTTTTATGGAATTCAAGAATTACCAAATGGACAAATTGTAGCTGTTGGATCAGATAGAGATACTAGCACACATTTTGATCAAGGTTGGATTGTATTATTGGATAGCTTAGGAAATATTTTAAAAGAACGGCGATTTACCCTTGGTAATGATCATTGTATTTTTAATGATGTAAAACAAACTAAAGATGGAGGATTTATTATTGTTGGATATGTATTTGGTGGTCCTAATGGAGAAGATGGATGGATAGTTAAATTAGATAGCAATTTATGTGATGTAGCTGGATGTGCAACAAACACTGCTATACATGAAATTACGCAGTATAAGGATGAAGGCAGTGTAATCGTTTTCCCTAATCCATGTATTGATAATTTATTTATAAAACCTGAGTTTGGCTTAAACATATTTTCAGCAACTGTTTATGATATTACAGGAATGGAAATAAAAACAACTTCTTATCGAAGTAGAGAACTCTTTCAAATAAATACCTCCGAATTATCATCAGGAATTTATTTAGCAAAACTGAAAACAGAATCAGGATTTAAAACTATTAAATTTGTGAAACAGTAAAATACTGTTTTCGTAATGGCTCCGTTAATTTAATACACTAAATGAATAATTTATTTAAAATTTTATTAGTTATTTTGAGCATGTGCAAATTCGCACATGCTCAAAATACTTTTAATATAACAACTACCTTCGGAGTTGATGTGGCAGGAAATGTAATTCCAAGCGATTCAGGATATTATATTAACATTACATCAGGCCAACCAATAATTCCACGACATGATATTTTATGTTTTTATGACACCTTAGGAAATTTAAAATGGAGTAAAGTTTATGGGGATTCGTTAGAATATATTAATGATTATTCTATATACCAAGATTCCGCAAAAAACTTTACAATGGGAGCTGGATATTATTCAAGTATCACTAATAAAAATGGAATGTGCTTAAGACGAGTTTCAAATATTGGCGATACTATTTGGTTCAAAACATATGCTCCAGACACCTCAA
>JANPGA010000520.1:0-1824 GCA_031423735.1 Bacteroidota bacterium
AAAAAGTAATGTAATTTTTTTCATAGGTTTTTGATTTTGAGTGCGTAAAGATAATAAATGAGATCGGTCTTCTTTTTTATTTAACACAAAATTTACAAATACTATATTTATGGTTGATTTTCAATCAATTACTATATCTAAAATTGCCTTGCAAACATCTATTCTAGTATTTGCTGTTTTAAAAAAATTTAATGAAAACATAAAAATCCCGACTTCAAATTGAAATCGGGATTTTATAAAATTTATTAATTAGAATATTTACTCTTTTACAAATTTAGCAACTGATTTTGATTGTCCATTACTTACAGATATCACATAAACAGCATTTGATAAATTTTGTGTTGGAATACTTATTTTGTTGTTTCCTGAATTAACAGAAATAGCATTCGAATAAACTTCACGACCTAAAACATCTTGAACTGACAAGTTGAGTACCGAAGATGTTTTCGAATTTACAGTAAAGTTTAAGATATCATTTACTGGTACTGGGTACAAATTCAGCAATGATAATTCCGTTGGGTTATTTTCAACGATGCCTACTCCTGAACATCCTGGTGCGCCCGGACCAAGAAGATTTACAAGGATTGAAGTTCCTGTTACCGTACAATTTGGATCTAATAAATAAGCAGTGACATTATTTGTTGCACCTGGATCTGTTGCATTTCCATAAACAACCGCTGTTAAATAATACGTTCCAACAGGGAAATTAATATTATCATTTATTAAAGTAATAGGTGTTGAAGGTGAAATAGTTCCTGTACCAGCTAGTACAAATCCAGAACCTAAAGGATCATTGTTGCCAGTTAAATCTGCGGAGGAGAATAACATACTAAATCCATGAACTGCTCCTTCGGTTGGTGCTAATGCTCCTAAATTTGTTGATGTTAATGTGTCTCCAAAACATATATCGATACTATTAACTGTTGTAACACCTGCTGAAATTAATGGCGATCCACATGGAATAATTTGCAATTTAGCATTGTATTTCCAAGCTCCACCTGCAGTACCCACATTAATAAATCTTCCACTAAAACCAACTGAGTCGTTTGGAAAATCGATTGCTGTATGTGATGCATTTGTATCTAACAAATTCCAAGTTGTTCCATAATCTAAACTGAAAGAAGTTCCAAAACCGAATGAATTTGAACCAGCACTTACCAGAATTGGAGAATTTCGAACAGCTGAAAAATCAGTAAAAAATGGTCCTGTTGGAATTAATGGCGCCCATGTTAAACCACCATCATTCGTAGAAATTAATTTAACATTAAAAGAATCTATCTGAGCTACTAAACCATGCACAGAATCACAAAAAGTAACATTAGCTATATCTTGGCGGCCATTAGATCCGATAAATGGAGCTAATCCAGTTGCACTTTTTGTCCAATTATACCCTGAATCTAAAGAACGATAAATATCTCCGTAAGTGGTTCCAAACCAAATACGACCATCAGCGGCACCATAAAGATTAGTGATACCGAATTCGGCTGGATCTGTAATAGTTGGCAGATTAGTACTAGGCACTCTTACCCAAGTTGAACCAGAATCATTAGTTGTGTAAATTTCATATTGACCAGCATCTGGATCACCAACAGTAACACCATTTTGAGCATCAAAGAAATAAACTAAATCAGGAAAAGATGTTCCAGTTGTATACATATTTGCACCCACCTTAGCCCAATTAGCTCCGCCATTAATTGTTTTAAAAACCCCACCACCGGCTGCAGCTGAATTATACATTGCAGAATAGCAAACACTTGAATCAATTGGAAAAATATTAGAAAC
Source organism: Bacteroidota bacterium (assembly GCA_031423735.1). GTDB lineage: Bacteria > Bacteroidota > Bacteroidia > AKYH767-A > OLB10 > JANXSD01. Next base: position 1,783 of record JANPGA010000520.1, read on the forward strand.
ACGATGATTAGTTGGAGTTCCAGTCATTACTGCAAATTTCCA
>JANPGA010000521.1:0-3684 GCA_031423735.1 Bacteroidota bacterium
AATAAATAGGGTAGTGCAGCAGGATGCTTTTTCATAGAATTTAATTTGTTCAAATATAGTTTTTAATGACAAAAATCATTGTTGTCATGAAATTTTTACAATCAAAATTGGTGCTATTGAATATTTTGAGATTTTTCCTAATAAATTGTTTGCATTTTTGCTAATAAGGGCCTATCTTAGCTTTCAATTCTAAAAGGTATACTTTTAGACCTACAAAAACACCCTTTTTCAACTAATAATTTTAATCACTAATAAATACTAACCAAATCATCAAATGAAAATTACCACTACATTTAAAAATGTTTTATGCTCAATGCTATTCTTGGCATTTACATGTTCTCAAACCTTTGCTCAGCAAAATCTTAAACTACTTAGCAATCATCTCCAATCAGAAGCTGATAAAAACAATTGGCTACCAAGTGATATCTCTGAGTTTAATATCACCGATCAGTACCTTGATAAATCAACGGGAATTGAGCACGTTTATATCCAACAAAAACATAAAAACATAATTGTTTACAATGCAATTTCCGTTTTTGCTTTAAAGGAAAATAAGGTGGGTTATTTTAAATCCGGATTGATCGAAAATTTGGCAAAAAAGGTTAATGCCGATAATCCATCCATTTCACCTAATGAAGCGATTGTATTTGCCTTGTTACATCATGATAAGCAGGTTAATACTCCAGCAAAATTGATCGATCAAAAATCTAGTTTAAATCAATATATTTATTCTTTACCTGATTTTTCGAAAACTCCTGTAAAAGTTCAATTGGTTTATCGTCAATCTGAAAAAAATGTTCTTTTAGCTTGGGATGTAAGTATCGATATGAAGGGTGAAAATCATTGGTGGAATATTCGAATCGATGCTTTAACAGGTAAATTTATTGATGAAAATGATTATACTGTTGAATGTGTTTTCGAAAACAATACCAATTCTGATTTAAATGGTTATGATGAAAACGATTTGCATTTTGCAATTGAAAGTGTACCGCCTCCTCCTGTAACCATTCCGAGTTATAATGTTTTTGCATTTCCTCTTGAAGCTCCTTCTTTTGGTAGTCGGGTTTTGCTAACTAATCCAGGTAGTTTAACTGCCTCTCCTTATGGATGGCTCGATGTAGATGGTATTCCTGGTGAAGAATATACTATTACCAGAGGAAACAATGTCTATGCTTATGAGGATGCGAATAATGATAATCTTCCTGGTTACTCTCCAAATAGTGGGGCAAGTTTAAATTTTAATTTTCCATACACGCCATATGCAACACCAATTACGAATCAAGATGCATCGTTAACAAATCTTTTTTACGATAATAATGCAATTCATGATTATTTATATCCTTTTGGTTTTACTGAATTGGCTGGTAATTTTCAACAAAATAATTATGCTAATGGTGGTCAAGGTTCTGATTTTGTTCTTGCTGAAGGTTTTGATGGATCAGGAACAAATAATGCCAATTTTTCTACTCCTCCTGATGGTGCATCTGGACGAATGCAAATGTATTTGTTCACAGGTACCACTGCATCCTGTACGAATTTGAGTATTACTTCATCAACGTTTAATGGCCCAATGAATATTGGAACTGCAACGTTTAGTCCTGCAGCAAGTGTAACAGCAAATGTTATTTTAGTTAATGATAATGTTGGAACTGTTACTGATGGATGTACTGCAATTACCAATAATATTTCTGGGAAAATTGCCTTAATTGATCGTGGTACTTGTTCATTTATTATTAAAGCTCAAGCCGCTTTGGCTGCTGGTGCCGTAGGAGTAATTATTGCAAACAATACTACTGGTGCTGCTAATGCAATGACAGGAACTCCTGTTTTAACTATTCCAAGTATTTCAATTTCACAAGCTGATGGAATAATTCTTAAAAATGCTTTAATTGCAGGTGCTGTAACTGCAACTATAAATACATGTACTACTTCTAATCAAATTGATGGTTCACTTGATAATGGAATTATTGCTCACGAATATGGACATGGTGTTTCAAATCGCTTAACTGGAGGACCTTCACAAGCTAGTTGTTTAGATAACGCAGAACAGGGTGGCGAAGGATGGAGTGATTGGCTAGCATTAATGATGACTATGAAATCGGGAGATCAAGGTGCAAAGGCAAGAGGTGTTGGAACTTTCGCCAAAGGGCAGTCAGTTGTTGGCCCTGGAATACGTAGATTTCCTTACTCTACAAATATGAGCATTAACCCTCAAACGTATGCTTCTATTGCAGCAAATACAGAGGTGCATGCTGTTGGTGAAATTTGGTGTGATGTAATTTGGGATATGTCGTGGTTACTAATAGATCAATACGGTTTTAGTGCTGATCCATCAATAACCACTGCTGGAAATAATATCGCAATTCGTTTAGTTTTGGAAGGAATGAAATTGCAACCTTGCAGTCCTGGATTTTTAGATGCTCGAGATGCTATTCTTACTGCCGATGCATTGCTTTATAACAACGAACATCGATGTATGATTTGGACTGCTTTCGCGAGAAGAGGAATGGGATTTAATGCATTACAAGGAAGTGCGAATGTTGCAGGTGATGAAACTGCTGCTTTCAACATGCCTCCTTATTGCTTACCTGTTACACAAGCGCCTGTTGCAGCATTTACTTCTGATTTCACAACTATTTCTTGTGGCAATACTGTTAAATTTACAGATCAATCTATTCAAGCATTTGATTGGTCGTGGGATTTTGGAGATCAATCTACTTCTATTTTACAAAATCCTACACATACCTTTAATTCACCGGGTACATATACTGTTTCATTGTATGTTACCAATCCTTTAGGAAATAATACGGTTACGCACACTATTGTAGTTAACCCAACTTTTTCAGTAAATGTTACTGCAACTCCAACTTCTATTTGTCCTGGTGAAACTGTAGCATTGAATGCAGTTGCATCAGGTTCTTCTTATCGATCTTATTTAGGTTCAGTTATACCTTTTGCTCCTTTAACAGGAACTGATATTGCTGTATCCCTTGCAGATGATCAAATGAGTACAGTAAAACCAATAGGATTCACCTTTAATTTTTTTGGTACTAATTACACGAATTTCTATATGTCATCGAATGGATTTATAACTTTTAGTTCAGGCATGCCAGCAACTCCAGTTTATGGGCAATCTATTCCTTCCTTAACTGATCCGGATAATTTTATTGCAGTTGTTTGGAATGATTTGAATCCTGCCAACGCTGGAAGTAGTTTAAGTTATTTCACAACTGGTACTGCACCTAATCGTAAACTAGTCGTAAAATATAATACATCTCATTACGGAGGTACTTTCTATCCGTTTAATGCTCAAGCAATATTATATGAAGGAAGTAATCTTATCGAAATTCATACTACAACAGTTAGTAATGCCTCGGGCTATGATTTGTCCGCCACCACAACTCAAGGGGTAGAGAATGCTAATGGAAGTGGGGGAGTCGCTATTCCTGGAAGAAATGCAACTTTGTTTACTGCAACTAACGATGCTTACCGATTTACTCCATACTCTCCTTACGGATATACGTGGACTCCAGGAAATTTAATTGGAGCGTCTCAAACAGTTACTCCATCGAGTACAGGAACATACACTGTTAATGCTACCGATGGAACATCATGTTTTATGTTAGTGAATACACCAATAATTACTGTAAACCCGTGCACATTGGCGCTTAATCTTAAAATGTA
>JANPGA010000522.1:0-2320 GCA_031423735.1 Bacteroidota bacterium
CGACGATTTTGATAATGCAAATAATATGCATGTTCCCAAACATCTAATGCAAGAATTGGAGTTCCTTTTATTTCTGCAAGATCCATTAATGGATTGTCTTGATTTGGAGTAGAACAAATTTCTAACTTACCAGCATTGTTTTTAATTAACCAAGCCCATCCAGATCCAAAACGAGTTGCTCCTGCAGCATTGAATTTTGTTTTCATCTCATCAAAACTTCCAAATGCAGCATTGATTACTTCAGCTAAAGCACCTGTAGGCAATCCGCCACCGTTAGGGCTTAATAGAGTCCAAAATAATGAATGGTTATAATGACCACCACCATTATTTCTAACAGGCATAGGGTACTTAGAAATGTTTTTGCAGATTTCTTCAATGCTTAAATTATCAGCATCAGTACCTGCGATTGCTGCATTAACATTAGTTACATAAGCTTGATGATGTTTTCCGTGATGAATCTCCATCGTACGTGCATCAATATGTGGTTCCAACGCATCATAGGCGTAGGGAAGTGAAGGAAGGGTAAATGACATTTTGTTTTTTTTTAAGTTAATGATGCAAAATTAAATAATCGTGCCTCATAAAAGTAGTTAAAACAGAAATATGATAAGAAGTAATTTGCTAAAAACAGGTAGATGTTTTGGTAAATCAAATCTCTTTACTATATTTACTCTCAATCTAACCTCTTGAAATATAGTCAACAATGAAAAAAATTGTATTATTCTTAGCATTTATTTCTTTAGCAATCACTTCTTGCAAAGATGAAAATGAGGAAGCTTCACCTCAATATTCTGCTGGAGATGTATTAAAACAAAAAACAATTCTGCAATCAGTTCCCAAAGGAGATCCACTTACCCAAGCAAAGTTAGATGAATTAGTCATCGGCACACTAGAAGAAAGAAATGATTTCAAATGGGAATGGATGGATCTTAAAACGATATGGAGTAGTTTACAGTATAATGATCACACTTTAGCTATTGGTTATAAAACAGCGTCTGCTGGAGATATAAATAGCATTATTCATAAAATTAATGTGAAATCAGGGGAGTATAAAGCAGTACATGATGCACTTGTTGATTTAATTTTAAAGCAATTAAACAAATCATCAAAAACTCAAATAAAGTTATCTGATATCTTAGTTGAAGATGATCAAATAATGCCAATTCTTACTGTTAGAATTACTGATAAAGAAGTTCTAACACAACTTTCAAATCTAACAAATGTACGTTACCTCGAGCCATTAGGTTATTGGCCTTCAAATGTTGTTGATAAATCTTCTTCTGGTTGTAGTAGTTCTACAGTAGCAATTAATGCAGCGGATTATACAACTATTACTCCAGGTTCATTAGTGCCTTGGAATTATACTTTAATGAATATTCCTACAGCATGGAATTCGGCACAAGGACAAAATATTACAATCTCTGTAATTGATGGAGGAATCAGTTCTTCTCAACCATTGTTAGGCGCGAATTTCACCAATGGATTATCAGCAGGTAGTCGTACAATTACTACTGATTTTACAACTGGATCTAGTGCATATACTTCATGTACTCACGGAACAAGTATGTGCGGATTAGCGGCTGGCCCACGTAACAATCAAAACTCAACATCAGGTGTTGCTTATCAATCAAATTTACATTTTATAAGAGCATGTGATGATGTTGTATTAGATGCATCTTCTGAAAAAACTGGAGTAAAAAATGCGCTAATTAAAGTTGGAGATCGTGCTGATATAAGTATCGTGAGTATGAGTGTTGGTACTCCGTTTTCAAGCAGTGTCTTGTTAGATGGTGTAAACTATGCTTACAATAAAGGAAAATTAATTTTTGCCGCTGCAGGAACATCTTTCAGTTGGACAAGTTGGTGGGGTGTTATCTACCCTGCAGCTTATTCGGGATGCGTTGCAATTACCGGAGTAAAGGAAAATAATTCAACATGCTCAGATTGTCATGATGGTAGTCAGGTAATGTTTACTATTCCAATGGAACGTAATGCTAGTAGTAATCGCAATACACTTTCATTGATGCCATCAGGAGTTAATGCAAGTTATATCGGAGGAAGTTCATGTGCTACATCTACTACAGCAGGTATTGCATCATTAGTTTGGAGCGCTAAACCATTAATGACAAGAGATCAAGTAATGATTTGTTTAAAAAATACATCACAATACTATCCAACAAAAAATTCAAGTCGTGGATTTGGCAATTTGAATGCATCAGCTGCGGTTGCTTATGCTATATCGAACGCTGGAAATGTCCGCACCCAGAAAAGCTCGATCAGCTGCTGAAGGAAGGGAGTCCAATCCGCGTCCGCGTGAGTG
>JANPGA010000523.1:0-18351 GCA_031423735.1 Bacteroidota bacterium
CTGGAGTTCCTGATTTATATCTATTGCACCAAATTAAAGTACCAGCGGAGTCTGTTTTAATTACAAGTGGAATATAATTTCCAACGTTAAAATCATATGCATTCGCTGCAATAATAAAATTTCCTACATAGTCTTTTAAAATAGCAGTAGGTAGTAAATCCATATTACTAACTTTAAATTTACTTCCACTAATTATTGAGATAAGTGTTGGATTAATTACATTTATAGATAATGAACTTCCAGTTAATGAACCATAATTATCAACAGAGATGCATGCGTAATTGCCACTGCTTGTCTTAATAACATCGGTAGTATAAATCCCTAAGCTATAAGGATAGTCTTTAATTATATTTCCTAGTGTATCTAAAATACTTAATGCGTTTGATAAGTGAGTAAACCCAACTTCTCCACTTCCATGATAATGTCCATTATACTCAGGACTGGCAAATTGATTGGTAGTAAGATATCCTGTTTGTAAAATTAATCCACTTGTGTCAATAGTTACTACAGATGGTTTCGCACTTCCACCTAAAGCTACAGTTCCGGAAATTAAATAATGTCCTGGAGAAATTTCGGCGCAATTGTTTGCTAAATCATTTCCATTTGTTCTATAAGCATTATAAAATACGCAGTTGAGATTATTATCTAATTTAATTACTAGCCAGTCATAATTGCTTGGAGTTTGATAAACATAACCTGTAAGCAAATATCCTCCATCAGAAGTTTGTATTATTGACTTCAGAATTTCACTGGTTGTATTTGTTGTAATTGTCTTTGTTTTAATGATGTTACCTGTAGGTGAAACTTCCGAAATAAAAATGTCAAAAAAGTTCGAGCTCGTATTCGCATAACCAGCAACAATAAAATTTCCATCTGAATTTTGTATTGCACCAGCCACATCATCATCATTCGAATAATTAAACTCTAGTTGAAAAGTTGTTTGCTGAGCTTCGGTGTTAAAGGCAGAAAAGAATATTGTAAATAAACTTATTAGAAGAATGTTTTTCATTGTTTTGGTAATATAAATGTAACCATTTCCAATTAAACAATTTTTACTATAGTTATTAAAAAAAAAGTCCGAATAAATTTAATTATTCGGACTTTTTTGAAATAAACTTTTTATTTTTTAGGAGAAGGAGTTGTTTTTTTAGGTGCTACTATTTTTTTAGTTGGAGCAGTTGCTGCTTTGGGTTTTACTTCGTCTTCTTTAATGCAAAGTCCAACTATTTCATGAAATTGCTGGTGTAATGACCCCAACGCATTCATAATTTCATCATCAGATCCATTTCCCTTAATTAATTTATTTAATAATATACTATTATTTGCAAGTTCTTGTAAGCTACTTTTTGCACGTTCAGCGCTTTCGGTCATTTCTTTTGGTGCTGTAGAGTTAGCCCAATTAGAAGCACTTTCAGCTAATGACTCACTCATTTCTTTTATTGGAGCCAAATTTCCTTCTTTAGCAGGGTGAAATGTTTTTGCCATAATTTCATGAAATGCTTTCATTTCTGGCCATGCATCCATTTTGGTTTTACCTTCTTGTGCTGTAGCATTTTGAATAGAAACGGAAAAAAATAAGATACTTAGAGCGAATAAAGATTGAATAGTTTTTTTCATTGTATATTTTAAGGTTTAAGTTTAAGTTTAAATTTCTTTAGCAAATTTAGTATAATATTAGACAAATTACCTAATGTTTTTTTCATCTTTGCAAACTATGACAGAAATCACAATCTCCCAAGCCGAATCACTCATTAAAAACAGAAGAACAGTTAAAGCTGCTTCAATGAATGGAACTATCATTCCAGAAGAAACAATCCTAAAATTGTTAAATATGGCAAATTGGGCGCCCACACATGGTAGAACTGAGCCTTGGTATTTTTATATTTATGCTGGAGAATCCTTAAAGGAATTCGGCAAAACGCATGCTCAATTGTATTGGGATAATACTTCTGAAGAAAATAGAAAAACTACTACTTTCGATAATTTGCAAAATACAGTTGATAAAGTCTCTCATCTACTTATTGGTGTAATGAAGCGTGGCTCAAATCCTAAAATACCAATCTTAGAAGAAATTGCATCCGCATCCGCTGCTATTCAAAATTTATTACTCGGTGCTAGTGCAGTTGGAATCGCAGCTATTTGGAATACTGGTGGAATGACACACCATCAAGCAATGAAGGATTATTTGCAATTAAATGAGGATGACATCGTATTAGGATTAATCTATTTAGGATACACTGATGAACCTAAAAAAGAAGGTGTTCGAACAATTCCAATGGAGAGTAAAATTAAATGGATGTAATTCATGAAAATTATATTGCATATTTCAACAATTAATTATAAATTGTTCTGTCTTAATTAATGCAGATGTTGTTACCCTCATTAACTACTGAACAAACATAAATAAAAAAAATCATCAATTCTAAATTTTCTAAATCGACAATTTATTATCAATCTTAAAATGATTCAAACTACCGAAATTCCAATTTCAAAAGTGAAAGTAAGCTCCATTAACAAGGTTGATTTTAATAATCTTGAATTTGGTAAACATATGACAGATCACATGTTTATTGCTAAGTTTTCAAACGGCGAATGGAACGACGCAAAAATTATCCCATTTGCTGATATAAGTATTCCACCTACGGCACTCGCATTACATTATGGTCAATCTGTTTTTGAAGGGATGAAAGCATTTAAAATGCAAGATGGTAATATTTCAATTTTTAGGATTGCTAAACATCATGAACGTTTAGAAAAATCATTGAATCGTATGAGTATGCCTTCATTACCTTTTTCGTTGTTTGAAGACGGATTAAAATCTCTCATTCAACTTGATCATGAATGGGTGCCTGAAGGAGAAGGAAAATCTTTATACTTACGTCCGTTGGTATTTGCTTCTGAAGGAAGATTTGGAGTAAAAATAGCTGACGAATATTTATTTATTATTATGGCCGGGCCAGTTGCTTCCTTTTATCCAAAACCATTAAAAGTAAAAGTTGAAGATACTTACATTCGTGCATCTCAGGGTGGAACAGGAGCAGCAAAATGTGCTGGAAATTATGGAGGAGCATTTTATCCAACCCAATTAGCAAAAAGTCAAGGATTTGATCAAGTACTTTGGACTGATGGATCAGAACAATTAAACATTGAAGAATCAGGAACCATGAATGTGTTTTTTGTAATAGATAATGTTATAATTACCCCACCACTATCAGATTCAATTTTAGGTGGAATCACACGTGACTCATTATTGGCACTTGCTAAATCAATGAATTTTAAAGTTGTTGAACGTACCGTTTCTGCGTATGAATTATTTGATGCCCATAAAAAAGGATTGCTTACTGAAGCCTTCGGTGCTGGAACAGCCGCAATTACAGCCGCAATTTCTTCTATCACTTTAAAAGATAATACAATTGAATTGCCTGCTTATTCTAAAGATTCAATTTGCAAACAATTAGAATTACAATTAACAAATATTAGATTAGGAAAGGCAGATGATATTTTCTCCTGGAATACAATAATATCCTAATTAAATTAATGCTTTACTTTTCTTAAGGATGTAAACGAAGAATTACTAAATTTTTTTTGAATAAATACATTCATTTTCTATTGCGAATTTGAAATTTATCCATTGCAAGATTATTGGTTTTTAGTGTTTCGGTAAATAATTTTTACATAAATTAAACCAATGGTAGCGCCAATACAATTCGCTAAAAAATCAACCCAATCACCTGTACGGTTTGTTAAGATAGTTCCTTGATAGATTTCAATAAGTCCTCCAAATATTGCTGATGAAAAAAAGGCAATTGAAAATTTATTTCGAAAAGAATTTTCAATTTCCATTTTGTAAAATCCACGCGTTAATAATATTACTAGGATTCCGTAAAAGAAAAAATGTACAATTTTATCAGGACCGAATAAGTCAAAAAAATCAGGAACATAAATAGTAGGTGGAGTAATACTACTTAGGATCAATATGAACAAAGCCCAGCTAATGCCAGGCCAGTTATATTTTAAAAAGATAGATGTTGTAATTTTATCCACCAATTACTTCAGCGTATTTTGTAGCATCTAAAAGATGATCTACTTGCGACATATCAGCAACTTTTATTTTCACCATCCATCCATCACCATAAGGATCCTTATTTACTAATTCAGGATCGCCTTCAAGTTTAGGGTTTATTTCAAGTACTTCACCAGTAAGAGGCATAAACAAATCTGAAACTGTTTTAACTGCTTCAACGGTTCCAAAAATTGCTTCTTGAGCTACCGTTTCACCTACTGTTTCAATTTCAACGTAAACGATATCTCCTAATTCGCTTTGAGCAAAGTCGGTGATTCCAATGTATGCGATGTCACCTTCAAGGCGAATCCACTCATGATCTTTAGTGTATTTTAATTCGGCTGGGATATTCATGGTTTATTATTTTGGTAAAAGTACAAATTTCAAATTATTGAGACAAGGAGAAGCGAAGTTCAAATCCAGCATTAATATTCGATGTTGGATAAGAGGTAGAAATAACTGGTTTATTAATTGTTTGTTCGTAAAACATTCTAAAGTTTACACGTTCATTAACCGTATAATCTGCTGCGAATTTAATAGAATAAACATATAAACCTGCCGTAGGTTGATTCACACCTTCAAGTAAACGACGAATAATGGTAACATTTCTACGTGCACTTAAATCCCCAGTTAAATTAATACTATTGTTTGGTAATCGTTTTGTTTTGCCATTCACTTTAAATGGAAGATTAAAGCTTGGTAACCGATATCCAAATCCAAGTGTTAATTCATTTCCTTTTACCTCAGTAATTTGAACACCAGCGTACGAAAGTGAAATATTTCTATCTCGTTTAAATTCTACTCTAGTTTGAATATTGTTTTTCCAAGTTACATCAACTCCAATTAAAGGAGCAAATTGTTCCGAAATCGAAATCTGACCAATTTCACGTTGAGGAATAAAATTCCCACTTACATCTCTTGCAGTTTCGAAATCACCATCTTTATAATTAAGATTTCTATTAAATGAATTAATATTAAAGGTTGATCGATAACTATGACTAACATTTACTGAATTAAATATTTTATTAAATAATGGTAGTTTGCCCAATCCATCATACGTTATTCTCCAATTCGGAATAGGAATTTTTAAGAAGGGATTCGTACTAATGCTATTAGCAGATTTACCAGTATAAGCAGATAAAAATGCAAGGGTTAATACTTCTTGTTGTGTTCCTGAATAGCCATCATTATAGATTACACCAAAACTATCAGGTGCAGAAAAACCTTGTGAATTGATATAATTTTCCGCTGCCAATCGTTCAGAAATAATTTTTCTATTTTTATTAAACTCCTCGAATACCGGATTCGAATAAGTTGTTGGATCATCTTTTACAAAAGCAGTTTGAATTGAAATTATCGAAGTACTAAAGTTTCCTGTTTCAGTTAATCCTTGATGCTCAAATACTTTTGTACTTTGATTATATTTAAAATATTCAGAATTGTTGGTACTATAGGTACGGTTAGCTGTTAACTCAATTTTTAGAGAGGTAATAGGCTCAATAGTAGTTCGACCTGTAAAGTTCTCAGTATAAGTTTGAGTAAATGGATTATTTAAAGAGGAGTCGGAAGTGATCCAGCTATTCTCTACCGCTCTTGCACGAATATCCTTCTGACTACCAAAAGCAAATTCATAACCAGGTGAATTATTATCTAAATCCTGACCTAATAAATCAGAGTAATTTACATACCCCGGAAGAATAGTTCCGTTCGTAGTACTATACGTAAATCCAGCAGATTTAACACCCATAATCATCTTTCCAAAGAAGCGAACAACATCTGGAATTTGATTGGGAGGCTTAGGTGGTTTAACTGCAATAACAGGTTTCTTTCCTCCTGTAGTATCTTGTGGTGCTTTTGGATCTACAACAGGCTTAACAACTTTAGGCTTGGGTGGAGTAGGAGGCTTCGGTGAATTTATTTTTTTAAGGATAGGAATCTTATTGTACAACGATGTTAAGGTGAAATTACCATTCAATTGTTTGGTGTTTGAATTCTGAATAGTATTTCCCGTTCGTTTATCCGTTGCAAATTTTCCTGTGGTTTCATCATAAATAAACTGACCAGCATTCCACGAATAATTAAATCCATATTTCGCATTCAATGTAATCCAATCAGTTAAAGGAAATTTATTTAATGGTACTTGATAACTTAAATTTCCACTATGTTGATATTGTTTATTTCTTCCAAGTAAATAATTATTTCCGAAAATATTATCCTTGATAGAATCTTTTTCTGCTTTAGTATCTATTCTTCCATTAGGTTCATCAACAATCGAATTATTACTTGCTGTAAAATCAAATTTTAATGATCTGGTAATATCATATTTGAAATCATACAAACGACGCATTTCAAAATTTTTGTTAAAGAAGGTATCTCTAGCAAACCCTTCCGCTCCAGGTGCATTTCTAAATAATTTTTCACCGTAGGTACGTGTTATATCATATCGAAAATTCAAACTTGTTGGAACAAAATTCAAGTTAAAATCTTTGATTAATTTAAAGTATTTAGATTTTAATATTTGTGTCTTTCCAAGTGGAGTAATGTATTTTGGAGTAGTATTAAAGTTATATCCAATTGCACCACGATTTGTTCTGGTTACATCGTATTCAACATTGATATCTCGATGATACGTTTCTTCAAAACCGTAAGTAAGATTAAAATTCTCAACATCATAAATCTTAGGCTTAGCATTTCCAACACGGTTCTTTTTTACGTTGGTGAAGTTTATGCTTTTTGTTCGAGTATAATCTTGTGAGCGTTTTTTAATTTCCTGTCTTTCACCTTTTGTTTCAGCATTATTTAATTCATCTTTAAATAAAACATCCTGGTCTAATGGGTCATATTGAGGATTACTAACTACGGTTCCATAGTTAACGTACATTGGAATGTCGAGAGCAGCTTTAGCCGGTAAAAATTTCCCTAAATAAAGTGATGAGGTAACATTGAATGTAGTTTCATCACTTCTTCTGCGTTCACTAACTTTTTGTTCTAGCGTTCCAAAGCCAATAGATTTATGGGTACCTGCAATTGATACGTTTCCGATATCAGCAAGTTTTGCAGTGGCACGAGCTGTTGCTGCCCATCCACCTTTTTTATCGAAGTTTGTCAATCGCAATTCATTCACCCATACTTCTGCACTTTTCGTTTCACCATCATCTCCGTTAGGATTAAATGGATCTAAATGCGGGTTACGAATACCAATCATAATAGTTCTTACATCACTAAGTGTTGGATTTCCTTTTATGTAAATTTTGTTTTTCCCATCACCATCATTTTCTGAATATAAATCAAGAATATTAACGGGGCCTCCAGTATTGTTTTTAGCTCTGTTTCTTGCTAATTTTAAAGCAACAAATTTTTCAAGATCAAGATCAAGATCATTTTCTGATGGCCAAATTTCTTCAGGGGAACTTGACAACCACTTAGTAATTTTTAAAGGAACTTCATATTCATAAAAATTTTCTGTGAAATCAGTACCTAACCTTACAAATGCTGTAACATCACCATCTTCTAAATCATCGATTTTGGAAGACTCAGCATGGATATACATCTTCAATTTTTTGTAAGAACGCAAATCGAGATTTAACGTTTTGAAAGCTCCACGTGCATCACCATCTTCAAGATCACCAACTTTTAAAGAGAGCGATTGCTCATTTAATTGTTGAAGTGTTGTTGAATTTGAATTTACTTCACGAGCAATGCCTGGAGGAATTACATAATTGATTGGTGTTCTATTTCCATTTTCTTCCAAACTTACTGTTGTAATATCAAAAGTTGTGTTCGCACTTCCGCATCCTAAACACTCAACAGGATTAAATAAAGTGTAAGAATATTTTCTCCATTCTCCTCGTAAAAATTCAAGTTTTCCAAATCTTAATACCATTGGTGCATCAAAGCCAGTCATAAACATTCTGATGAAACTTATGGTATTGAAACCTTCTATATCACCAACTTTAATTGAGCGAAGTCCATTAATTTCACGAATAGGAATTTTAAATTGATACCATGTCATTGTTGAGTTGGTTCCATCAGCAAGGCGCACTGGAGAGTTAATTTTATCAACGATATAATTATCTCCAACAACCATTTTGCCTGGGTTTATTTCAACCTTATATTCATAAAACTGCTCACTACCTTCTTGATTAAAATCTCTGTTTACATCTTCAAAATCAGGTGTAGTAGTTGCTGCTGTTGAATAAGATTCTGCCGATTGAGCATCTGTTGGAGAATTACCATCAGGTTGGCTATAGTTTTTATAGCGACCTAATATTCCAACATTAGCAGCATCATAATCCGATCCTCTGTAGTAATGATAGTTATCTGAAGAAATATCTGTTAATGCTTGATTGTATGCAGTAGTGGTAACATTAGAGGATAAATCTGTTTTATATTGTGAAAAAAAATCTCCCTCCAAATCATTTTTCAAACCATCAAATCCAACGTCTTGGTATTGGCGTGAACTCGCATTATTATCAAAAGCATAAATAATTGGTGGTTGTGTTTTAGGAGTATATCCCCAAATAGTTTGATTAGCTTGAGTTAGATCACCAGTAATTGGCAATCCATTTTCATACTCTAATTTACCATCTTTTAAAACGTCTTCCGAAATATTTCCTAAATCAAAATATAGTTTACCGCCATTCGGGTTTTGTGGATTCGACTGAAAAGGATCCATCATCCAAAACTGAATAAATTCAACGTTAGCGGCATCAAAGTCGGTGGTTTCAACACGTCGCATAATTCCTCCCCATCGTGAGGCCGGATTATTTAATGAACCGTCGGCTGCAACACCTGCAGAGATTCCCGTTGGAACAACATCATAGTTATACGGTCCTCGTTCTTTTGGATAATACGATAAGTTGAAAACAGAAAGTAGCTGCCTTATTCCTCCTTGATTTTGTTTGTTCGGAAATAATTCTTCTTCATAAACCGGACGAACTCGATTATCGCTAAGCTCTACATCATTAATATTAGCAGGAGTTAATCCAGAAATATTACGGTAAAAAAGCGGATCAACAACATACCAAGCAAGCTTTGCACGATTAAATCCATAATCTAAATTTAAAGTTGAAGAAGCACCTTCGGGGAATATCCAAGAGGGGGTAGATGCTAAGATCCATGAACCAGTATTCTTCAAATCTATAGTCGATTGACTGCCTTCGAAATCATCAATATAAGCAGTTCCGCTTTTCCCAATAGCTTTGCTGTTACCAGGGATAATATTTGCAAATTCACCTGTTAATGTAATAGATGATGGCTCCTTTGTAGAAATCCCTGGAAGCTTGTCAATCATTTTAGTTAGGAAACGTGATTGAGTTCTATATGTACCATCAACACCCCAAATAGTATTTGCAATTGGTTCATCACCAATATTAACTTTTTGAGTGATCGGACGTTCATTCAAACGCATGATAGTACCACCAACAATAAGATCTTTATTGAAAACATAATCAAAACGACTACCTAATAAAGTTTTGGATTGAATACTAAATAAAGAATTACTCTCCAATGAAATGCTAATAGCTGTTCCTGAATTTAACAATCCTTGATCAATAATTTTTACTCTACCTAAATTGTAATCTACTGTATATTGTACATTCTCAACAAGAGGAACTCCGCCCGCTGTAACCTTTACAGATCCTTCAGGAATGTTAATTGCATTTAATGGAATATCCGATCCAAATTTACTGCTGTAACTTCCTTTTAAACTAAACTTATTTTTTTCAGGACTTAATAAAGCAATAGTTTTTGTTGAATCGTACAAAACATCGTAAGCATAATAATCTTGATTTGTTTGTGATATTAATTTACTTCTTAAGTAACTACTGAAGGGTTCCCTTACAGGAAAAATTATTCTACCATTAGCACTATTGATCGTTACCCCTTCAATAAAATCATATTCACCATCCGCACGAGGATCATTATTAGAATTTAAACGATCAAGATTGAATAATTGAT
The DNA here is from genome assembly GCA_031423735.1 of Bacteroidota bacterium. Taxonomy (GTDB): domain Bacteria; phylum Bacteroidota; class Bacteroidia; order AKYH767-A; family OLB10; genus JANXSD01. Next base: position 10,022 of record JANPGA010000523.1, read on the forward strand.
TTAAAAGTACACCGTAAACTCTCGTTTCTGTTGTAGGAACTGGTAAATAATTTACGCGTAAGGCTTTTGCAGTATCAATATTATTGTAAAGTACATTTAATTTAAAATCTTTTCTGTCAATTTGAAATCCACCTAATGCATAGATGTTTTTCATCATCAAATCCCAAGTAGGTAACTTCGTATTTGTAACACGTCCTTTTAACATTTTCATGTAAAGAACTTTTGGAGGTTCGATACCTGAAGTTGTTAAATCTCCAACTCGAAATACACTATTGCCAACGGTATATTCATAAGCAACAGCTAAAACTTCATTGCTATTTAACGATTGATTTAAAGAGATATATCCTAATCGTGGATTGAAGGTGTATTCTGTAGGGTTTAATCTTCTAGCATTTTGAACAACTTCATAATCCTTTGAAGGACTAATTCCTGATATGGAGGAGATCCCATTTTGTAAAGTATTTACATCACGTAAAGTTAAGTTCGCACTTAATTTTTCATACAACGTATTTGCAGAATCATTTGGATAAGTTGTAAACCTTGGATCACCACTAATGGCAATTAATGAAGGTACATTTTTATTATAAAAATTAGGTTCTCCAATATCCAATAAAGCTAAAATACTTCTTGTGTTATCAGTGCTATTATTTTTATTGGTAATCCAAACTTCAATTCTTGTTACGTTAACATTTGAATTTATAAATGGTAAATCTTTTAATGCTTTGTCGTAGTTATCTTTAAAATAATCTGCAATAAAGAAATGTTTATTCGCCTCATACTGGTCGCCAGAAATATCAAATTTTGTTGTAGTTGCGCCACCTTTAACTTCAATATTTGAATTTTTTCCTTTCTGCTGAGAGAGTAAACTAGTAACTGTAAGTTTACCAAATTTCAATTGTGTTTTTAATCCAAATAAACTTTGACTTCCTTGAATCAACGTTGTATTAAGTGGCAAACTAACATTACCAGCTTCAATTTTTTGAATAATTTCATCTTCGTAACCAGTATATTCTAATTTAATTTGGTTTTCGAAATCGAAACTTGCTTCTGTATTATAATTGGTAGTAAGTTTTAGCTTTTCGCCGATGTTACCAATTACATTCATTTGAATTTTTTCCTTGAAATCGAACGTAGTGTTTTTACGTTGTTTCTCAGGAAGAGTAGGATTGTCGTACTTACTAAAATTTAATCCAAAGCTTAATGATGCTGAACCTTGAGGACGAATATCAATAGTGTTACCTCCGAAAATTCTATTGAATGCTTCACCTCCAACATATAATTTTGGGGAGAATCCACTTTTACGTTGAGCAACATTTTCTTCATTAGATTTTTGTTTCCAATAATTTAATGTTGACTTTTTAAATTCTGCTTCTTTGTATTCTTCAAAAGTCATGTAACTCGGACTTCTGAAAAACTGATCACCAATTTTTTGATTGATGTCATATTGCCGTTCATCGGGATTATATTCGATGGTCGTTTTTATGTTACTTGGATCACCCATGTAAAGCGGACGATCATTTGCTCTTGAATTATAGGGATCAGTATAATTATCATGAAAAGGATAATGCAGTGTATTGTTGTCTGGTTTAGCTGTATCCCCATCCATTTCGTTCGATTGAAAAGAGGAATCAAAGGAATGTACAAATTTTGGTTCTGATGCCCACACCATTGTGATAAGCGAGAATATACCTAAGGCAAGAAGGGTATATGGTCGGATAGTTTTCAAAGGGATAAGTGGGTATTTTGGTAATTATTTGTGAGGGGCGTAAAAATAGGATAAAACCACCAAAGGAATCCCTTTAATGGTGTCAACATTTAAGGTTTTAAATACTATTTTTAGTTTATAAATACGAGAGAGCGATCTTAAGTAGATCTTCTACGTTGGATTCGGGTTTAGAGTTCTTTAATGCCTGTTGAATGGCTTTGTCGGCATTCGCGCGTGCAAAACCTAAGGTTAGAAGAGCACTTAACGCTTCTTCACGAGCTGTATTGTGTACGCCTGCAGGAAGTGATATTGGAGCAGTCGCACCTTTTTTCATTCGATCTTGAAGATCAACAATAATTCGTTGAGCTGTTTTTGCGCCTATTCCTTTAACTCTCTGCAATGTTGTAATGTCACCAGCAGCAATTACATTACGAAGTTCTGTAGGATTTAAAGATGATAAAATTATTCGAGCCGTTCCAGCACCAACGCCAGAAACATTTAACAGTTCACGAAACATAAAGCGCTCATCTTCATCTACAAAGCCAAATAAAATGTGTGCATCTTCTCGAATAGCTTGATGTGCGAAAAGGCGTATCTCCTTTTTCTCTTTAATTGCTGCGAAGGTGTATAATGAAATCTGTAATTGATAACCTACACCCTGACAATCAATAGTAATTTGTGTTGGACTTAATCCTGCAATTTTTCCTTGAAAATAATCGTACATATCTCGCAAAGTAAATAAAAATTATATAAATAATTTGAAATCCTGATAGCAATAGGGAAGAAAAGATCTTTACCGAAAGCTATCTCGATGAAAATTTAAACTAAATCATCTTTCAAATCTTCAAATTCGTTTATTTTCAAATCTTTATGTCAATTCCTAATTCTTTCAATTGTTCTTGATGAATTAAGGAAGGTGCATCAATCATAATATCCCTTCCACTGTTATTTTTAGGGAAGGCAATAAAATCGCGGATACTTTCTGAGCCACCAAATAAGGAACATAAACGGTCAAATCCAAAAGCAATTCCACCGTGAGGAGGTGCTCCATATTCAAATGCGTTCAGCAAAAATCCAAATTGATATTGTGCTTCTTCTGGCGTAAAGCCTAGGATGCCAAACATTTGCTGTTGAAGTTGTTTGTTATGAATACGAATAGATCCACCACCAACTTCAACTCCATTTATTACCATGTCGTATGCATTTGCTCTGATTTTGCCTGGATCACTTTCAAGTAAATGGATATCTTCTGGCAATGGTGAAGTAAATGGATGATGCATGGCAAACCACCTATTTGCGTCTTCACCAAATTCAAGTAATGGGAAATCTACAACCCATAAGCATTTAAAAGTATTTTTATCACGTAAGCCAAGTCTAGTTCCCATTTCTAAGCGAAGTTCATTCATCGCCTTCCGCGTTTTGTCACTATTTCCAGCTAAAAGTAAAATCAAATCTCCTTCTTTTGCTCCACATGCATCAGCCCATTTTTTCAATTCCTCAGCCGAATAAAATTTGTCGACGCTTGATTTTAATGAGCCATCTAAATTGTATTTAAGATAAACCATTCCATTGGCTCCAATTTGTGGTTTTTTTACAAATTCAGTAAGTTCGTCTAACTGTTTTCTGGTGTATTCGGAACATCCTTTTGCATTAATTCCAATAACTAATTCGGCATCATCAAAAACTTTAAATCCTTTGTTTTTCACGATTTCATTCAGCTCAACAAACTTCATTTCAAAACGAATATCAGGTTTATCACAACCATAATATTTCATTGCATCAGCATACGTTATACGAGGTAATTCTGGAAGTTCGATGCCTTTTACTGTTTTAAAAAGATGGCGAATCATTCCTTCAAAAGTTTGAAGGATATCTTCTCTTTCAACAAAACTCATTTCGCAATCAATTTGAGTAAATTCAGGTTGTCGATCAGCTCTTAAATCCTCATCGCGGAAACATTTTACAATTTGATAATAACGATCAAAACCAGCAACCATTAAAAGCTGCTTAAATGTTTGAGGAGATTGAGGCAAAGCATAAAACTGACCTTGATTCATCCTTGAAGGAACCACAAAATCACGAGCGCCTTCTGGAGTAGATTTTATTAATACAGGCGTTTCAACTTCTAAAAAATGTAAGCGATCTAAGTAATTTCGTGTTTCAATTGCAATTCTATGTCGTAACTCTAAATTAGCTCTCACTACGTTGCGACGAAGATCTAAATATCGATATTTCATCCTGATATCATCACCACCATCTGTTTGCTCTTCAATGGTAAAAGGAGGGGTTATTGATGAATTCAATACCTCTAATTTTTCAACTAAAATTTCTATATCTCCAGTAGGGATTTTTGAATTTTTATTACTTCGCTCAGCAACTTTCCCAATTACTTTTAATACAAATTCTCTTCCTAACTTCCTGGCTTCCAAACATAAAACAGAATTTACTTCCATATTAAAAACCAATTGAGTGATTCCATAACGATCTCTCAAATCAATAAAGGTCATCCCTCCTAAATCACGAGACGTTTGAACCCATCCGCAAAGGATAACTTCATTCCCTATATTACTAACTGTTAACTCTCCACAGGTATTTGAACGCAGCATATTCGATTTTTTAACGGCTACGAAGGTAACTTATGAAAACGAAATATGGGTAAAAGTTATTCGAGAATGCTTATCATAAAAAAATATTTTTTTAGCTCTAATTGCAACGATTTGAAGTGATTCTGAATTATTTAATGATTTGTTCTAATTGCATCCTATGAAATGCTTCTCGAATGCCTATTTATTTTCCTTAATTTTATCCAATGGCAATAAATAACTGAATTTATAGTTTTAAAATTTGCCTAACCATACTTTCTTATGCGTAAACTACTCTCTCTCATTATTTTTGGAATATTATTTATTACAAACCTCAATGCCCAATCTATTTCATTAGGAAGTTGGCGTGAGTATTTACCTTATTTGCACGGACGGTTAACTTCAGATGGAGGAAATAGAGTTTTTTGTGCTACTGATGAAGGCTTGTTTTCCTATTCAAAGGATGAAAATAGTGTGCAACGACTTTCTAGATTAAACGGTTTAAATGATTTTGGCATTAATACGATTACATATAATACTTCCAGAAAAGTTTTAATTATTGGGTATTCAAATGCAAATATCGACTTGCTTTTTGATGATAATCGAGTTTTAAATTTATCTGATATCAAAAGAAAAAATGTTCCTGGAAATAAAACAATAAATTCTATTTTGATCTCTGGTAAATATGCTTTTTTAGCATGTGGTTTTGGAATTGTAATTCTTGATCTTGATAAAAATGAAGTTAAGGATACTTATTTTATCGGCGCAAATGGTGCAAGTATCAATGTATATCAAGTTTCAATCGATAATAATTTTATTTATGCAGCAACGGAAGATGGAATTTATAGAGGAGGGATAAATGATCCTAACTTATCGAATTACACTAACTGGACAAAGATTTTAAATGATACTGGTGATAAAGGAGATTTTACTTCTATTGTAAATTTTAATAATATTCAAATTGTAAATTATTCACGTAGAAGTTCAACAGATACCATAATGGCTTATGATGGAAATTGGGGCGTTTCTACAGGAGGAATTGTAAATGCAAATCGTAATAATAGTTTTATTGTTTCAAATAATGAGTTGATAATAACAAATGATAATTCGATTAATATTTATAATTCTACTTTTAATCTTATTCGAACTATTGATGGTAGTCTAGTTCCTAATCCTACAATTAAATTTGCTTTTAAAGATGATGAAAATATTATTTGGGCTGCAGATAATAAAAAAGGTTTACTAAAAATTTCATCGAATACTTATAGTTCAATTATTCCGGATGGCCCAAACTCAACACAGTTTAGTATGATGCGATCGGTTGGTGGAAAACTGTGGGCTGCACATGGACCACGTAACGGGGGTTGGTTTAACCAATATGATTACAAAGGCTTTTCATCATACGAAAATTCAGATTGGGTAACGATTGATAATTTAACAGACCCTCAACTTTTCAATACCTACAATATGTATGATATAATGGGATTGGCAGTAGATAATACCGACAAAAACCATTTATTTCTTTCCTCTGGAGGTGGAGGATTAATGGAATATAAAGATGGTGCAGTGGTTAAACTATATCGCGAAACCAATAGCACCTTAAAAGTTCAATTTGGAAATCCTGGTCAGGTGAAAGTACATGGAATTGCATACGATGGAGAAGGGAATTTATGGTGTGCGAATGCAGGAGTAAATACAGTTTTAAATGTTTTAAAAAATGATGGAACCTGGAAGAATTTCAATCTTGCTGGATTAGTTAATTCTAGTTCTAAGGCTGGTGATTTAATTATTGATAACAATGGAATTAAATGGGTAATCTTATTTGAAAACATTGGAGGAAAGGAAGGGATTTTAGCATATGATGATCGTTATACTATTGATGATGTTTCCGATGATCAATCTGATATTGTTGAGTTTGGCACCAACAGAGTTCGTACAATGACATTGGATTTGGATGGTGTAATTTGGGTTGGAACAGAAAAGGGAATTTATCTAATTTATCCTCCTAGTACAACGGCTCAACAAATTTTAATTAAGCAGGATAATACTTATCAATATTTATTAGAAACAGATATTGTAACCGCAATTGCCGTAGATGCAGCAAATCAAAAATGGGTAGGAACTGAAAATGGTGGTGTTTTCCTTTTTTCTGCTGATGGTCAAACGGAAATCAATCATTTCACAATAGATAATTCACCAATATTTTCGAATAATATTTCCTCCATTAATATTAATGGAAAAACAGGAGAGGTGTACATTGGAACGGATAAAGGGTTAATTAGTTATCAAGGAACGGCAATCGAAGGAGGGCCAGGCTGTACAGATTTATTGGTTTATCCTAACCCTGTTAGAAAAGAATATACTGGTCCAATTGCTATTAAGGGAGTTGTTCCAAATGGAATTATAAAAATTACCGATGTTGTTGGAAATCTTGTTTATCAAGCCAAATCATCGGGTGCTCAGGCCATTTGGAATGGTACAAATCTTAATGGAGAAAGAGTTCAATCAGGTGTTTACATCGTTTTCTCATCGGATGCTGCAGGAACTAGTAGTTGTTTAACGAAACTAACAGTGATTCATTAAAAACGGGAGATAATAAAAACGCGGATCTTAATTATAAGAGCCGCGTTTTTTTATGAAATAAATGGAGAGAATATATTATTCTCCTTTGTTAGCCATGTAATTGTCGCCACCACGACGTACTTTCGCATCATAATAAAGCCAATAAACAACGCCTATAGCTATTGAAATGCCAAAGAACCAATTGGTTAATGCTCCAATAGGAGGAAGAAACTTAAACATTACTTTTGCAAAATCTGCAATCCCGTACCAAACAGCGTCCATAATTTGATTTAATTTGGCACAAAGTTAATCTTTTTCCGGAAAAGACAAACCCCAAACTCCGGCCTATTTATGATCATTCGCCTCTTTAAAACTACTCAGCCCTTTGCCCTCGCCATTTTAGGCTTAATTGCCATTATGATGTGGATAATTTCCTGGCATTTCCATTTTAGAATTGTTGAGCCAAATGGAATGCCTCTTTATAATTTCACGTTGAGTTTGATGAAAAATCTTCCTAAACCAACTTATGGCGTTGTTGGATGTGTGCTTTTAGGAACCCAAGCTTTTCATTTTAATTATGTTCTTAATAAACATGAGGTTTTATATAAAGCGTCATGGCTACCCGCACTTAGTTATATAATCATCGCATCATTGCTTCCTCCATTTTTATGGTTCCATCCAATTTTGATGGTGAATTCAATTTTAATTTTTGCTTTAGATAAAATCTTTGCTCTTTATAAAAATGCAACTCCATTGTCGTTAGATTTTAATAGTTGTTTTTTATTAGCATTAGCTTCTTTATTTTATTTGCCAGCAATTGTACTTTTTTTAATTTATGTACTAGGTATAATTATTTTACGACCATTCTCTTGGAGAGATTGGGTGGTAGGCTTAATTGGATTTGCTTTACCTTTTTTCTTTGCTTTCTTATATTATTTTTTAAATGATGAACTACAAGATTTTTATTCTCGTGTTTTCATAACTGGAATTTCAAAGCAGTTAGATATCAAACATATTTTTACTTATCAATATACCTATAGCGTAGTTATTGTTGGAGTAATCTTTTTTTTATCACTTATTAGATTGCAATCCAATTATTATAAAAATGTTACCAAAGCAAGATTGATTCAACAATTGTTGTTAATGCTTATAGTAGTAGGTATATTTTCGGTATTATTATCACACGACGAACAACTTTATCGATTTAGTATTCTTGCTATGCCACTTTCAACTTATATCGCATATTATTTTTTATCCGGGAAAAAGGCATGGATAACGGAACTTGTATTTTTAGTGCTCGCAGGAACTTGGCTATGGAATTATTTTTGGGCGTAGTTTTATTGATAATTTACTCGAACAATTTTTAAATTAAAAACGAATGCTTTTGAAATTAAATTGGAGGGTGTAATAATTTAATTTTAGACAAGTTCTAATAATAAAAGCAATTTTTCTGAGAATTATTTTTTAAGGATTTAATGATG
>JANPGA010000524.1:0-3518 GCA_031423735.1 Bacteroidota bacterium
CCTTCCAATAGACGGAATCTCCTTGTTGCCAAAGGAATTTTTAATCATAATGACCAAGCTATTCCAATTTATTTTCTTCCACACCCTGATGCGAAATTAACCTTAGCTGCTCGTAAACAAGCATGGGAATTTTGTTTTGGATCTACACAAGAAAAAAATTAAAAAAAAATTATCAATTGAAAATACTTCTGCTTTCAGATACTCATTCATACATCGATGAGGCAATTTTAAATCACGTTAAAGAAGCTGATGAAGTTTGGCATGCGGGCGACATAGGCAAGATTGAAGTTGCAGATAAAATAAAAGCGTTAAAACCCCTACGAGCAGTTTTCGGAAATATTGATGATCATCTAGTAAGAGTAAGTTTTCCAGAAGATTTAATTTTTAATTGTGAAGGTGTTAAAGTATTGATCACACATATCGGCGGAAGCCCTGGTAAATATATTCCACGAATACGAACGCTGATCGATGAAAATAAACCCGACTTATTTATTTGCGGCCATAGTCACTTATTGAAAGTGATGCGAGATCCCAAAAAGAAATTGTTACATATGAATCCTGGGGCTGCTGGAGTTCATGGATTCCATAAAATCCGAACTATGCTCCGATTCAAAATTGAAAACGGCAAAATTCAAGAATTAGATGTTATTGAATTAGGACTTAGAGGGGCATTACCTCAATCTGTCGGCTGAGCGAACTAAATCATCATCCTTTTTAATCGACGAGCCCGCCAACCTTAAAAATATAATAGGAAGTATCAATAAAATTGCTCCAACATTAAAATGCAATAGATGTGCTGGACCAATTGTTACCCTTAATTGTTCGGTATCATAAGCCAATAAAACGATTAGTAATACTTGAACAAGCGTAGAAAACCCACATAATTTGATCTGAAGTTTTCGCTTTTTGAATAAAAAAACCGTTGTCAATGAAGTAATAACAGCCAACAAGTTTAGAATAATTAAAGGGTAAAACCGCATTTGAAAGCTTGAAACATCATTTACAATTGAATTTACACTTAATAATGACATTTGATAAGATGCTGTATCAACAGCTGTTATATCGGGAACTAATTGAAAAACAGGCACTAAAAATAAAATAATGCCACATATTGCTGTTAATGCTAAATAAATAGATTGGATTCGTTGTATCATCAGATTTAGAATAATCCTGCAAAGATGTAGATTAGGATGTTCATAAAAAATACTTATTAAAATAGAAACAATATTTGCATAACAAACGTAAATAGCGTATTATTGCGGTGTTATTATAGCAGCTGCGATTTTTATCTCCCTGCTAATTGCAGATCAAAACGTTCTATTTGTTCAGAACTAATTCTCCCCTACTGTTCCAATTAAAATTCACTGCATCAACAAATTGCGGTTTCATTATTAAAACATCCTAATCCCCTTTTACATGTTTGACATCATTCAATTGAATGAGAAGTTACTACCTGAATTGAAAGATTTAGCTCGTAAACTTAAAATTGAGAACTTCGAAAGTCTCAAAAAGCAAGATCTAGTTTATAAAATACTAGACCATCAAGCCCTTAATCCAGAAATAAATTTTAAAGAGTTGGGTATTGAAGTCCCCGCTAAGCATGAACCTGTTAAAAGGCCACGTGCTAAAAAGGAAGAAGTATCTGATGATAAAACTACTCCCTCTTCAAATGGAGAAAGTGTTTCAACAAAGAAAAATGCTGAAGAACCTCCAACCCCAAAGGTTAGGGCAACAGCAAAAGCTATTTCTGAACCTCAGGTTATTGCCCCTCCTATAGAAAATAGCGAATCAGCAGATGGTTCTAAACCTAAACGTCAACGAATAATTCCACAAAAGGATGAAACCGATGAGAATGCTATTCCTCCAACATATTCGCCTCATTCCTTTGGAAGTGAAAAAATAATTAAAACCAAAACTAGTCAATCTGAATTGTCATTAGAAGATGGAGATGAATCAACATCATTCAATTCTTCTAAACCAGCTGAAGTAATTCCACAACGTTTTGAACCACCAGCTCGCAACAAAATGGATTATCCTCAGTCAGAACAACGCCCTTCGATGGATCGCCCTTCGCCAATGCGTGAGAATCGTGATGCACCAATGCCACCACGTGAGTTCGCTCCTCGTGAACAACGCAAACCAGTAGCCGCTCTAGTAGATAATTCATTCGATTTTGGTGGAAAAGTTATGGCAGAAGGCGTATTAGATATGATGCCTGATGGTTTTGGATATTTACGTTCATCAGATTATAATTATCTTCCATCACCTGATGATGTTTTTATTCCTCAACAACAAATTAAATTATACGGTCTAAAAACGGGCGATACAATTCGTGGATCCGTTAGACCACCTCGCGAAGGCGAAAAATATTTCCCACTAGTAAAAGTTGATACTATCAATGGGCAGTCGCCAGAAGTAGTTCGTGATCGCGTTCCTTTTGATTTCTTAACTCCACTTTTTGCACATGAGAAATTTAATCTCATTAACGGACAAGCGAATTATTCAACTCGAATAATGGATTTGTTTACACCGATTGGAAAAGGTCAGCGTGGATTAATTGTAGCACAACCAAAAACAGGTAAAACTGTTTTATTGAAAGAAGTTGCAAATGCAATTGCAGCAAATCATCCAGAAGTTTATTTGATTATTTTATTGATTGACGAACGTCCGGAAGAAGTTACTGATATGGCAAGAAGTGTTCGCGCAGAAGTTATTTCATCAACATTTGATGAGCCCGCTGATCGTCACGTAAAAATTGCAAATATCGTTTTAGAAAAAGCAAAACGTTTAGTTGAGTGTGGACATGATGTTTGTATTTTATTAGATTCAATAACGCGATTAGCTCGTGCATATAATACCGTTGCTCCTGCCTCAGGAAAAGTTTTATCAGGAGGTGTTGAAGCTAATGCATTACAAAAACCTAAACGTTTCTTTGGTGCTGCTCGTAATATTGAAAATGGTGGATCATTAACAATTCTTGCAACTGCATTAACAGATACAGGTTCGAAAATGGATGAAGTTATCTTCGAAGAATTCAAAGGAACAGGTAATATGGAATTGCAATTAGATCGTAAGCTTGCGAACAAACGTGTATTCCCTTCTGTTGATCTCGTTGCTTCTAGCACTCGTCGTGAAGATTTATTATTGGATCGCGAAATGCTACAAAAAATGTGGATTCTTCGTAATCACCTTGCAGATATGAACCCAATGGAAGCAATGGAGTTTATATTAGAAAGATTACGCGGAACGAAATCGAATGAGGAGTTTTTAGTTTCTATGAACTCTTAATGATTTGAATCCCGATAGCTATCGCGGATTGAAAATGAGCTAATTTGAAAATTTGAAGATGTGATGATTTGAAGATGTGATGATGTGATGATGTGATGATTTGAAGATGTGATGATTTGAAAATTCCCCACCCCGAGATATATTATTTCGACAATAATTATGTAGGTTAATAAAAAAAGAAATTTAGCTGGAGTTATGCTCCGGCTATTTTTTTGCCGAAATTATTTAGG
>JANPGA010000525.1:0-2432 GCA_031423735.1 Bacteroidota bacterium
CGAAGATGCAATTGATGTAAAAAAAACAGATTTGAAAAATAAAATTAAATGCAAAAAACAACAATAAATATATAAAAGCATATACGATTTTTTAATAATGCAATCTTCCAAAATTAACCCCTTTAACATTTCATTCTTCCAATAATATATTAATTAAGTTTTATTTTTCAGCATTTGAAACTGTCTATTCTATTTATTTAGTTACACCTGGAAAAAAAATCGTTTGGATTTAAGCTTTTCTTAAAATTTAATTTGCAAATGATTAATTTGTTATTTAATATTGTATTATCAAGAGTTATCTAACGTTTGTTAAGCCTTATTTATTGATAATAATTTTAGTTCTGAAGTAGTTGATTTTTATTTAAATATTGCTTTAAAAGTTGCATTGAAATTTGTTCTAAAGTATTGGTAGCTTGTTATTTTTAATTCGTGCTGTTGCTTTGTGTAATGACTATTTTGTTCTTCTTTCGTCTAACCTAACCTTTTATACCCATGAAAATTTTATCCTCTTATTTTATCGTTTTTAGTCTGTTTTTTGCTAATTTATCGTTAGCTCAAGCAACTACAATTCCTGTAAAAATCTTTAACCCTGATACAATTCGTGGTTGTACCGAGAAGTTATTCCATGCTAGGATTTTTGCATCGAGTGGATCAAAGAATTTAACTATTCACGGTTATGTAGATACTTTTACCAATCAGACTTCTTGTGGAACTAGTTCAAGCGGTGTATTTATTAAAGTCGATACCACTGGCTTAGGTTTTACAAATGTTAGTACAGATACGATTACTGGTACTTGGTCAGGAGATTATACTAACACTGATACAATTAATTTTGATTATAGGATTTTCGTTGATTGTTCTATTATTAAACAAAATTCCAATAACCAAAGTCATGCGCTCGTTCAAACATGGACAAATACATCCTCATCAGGTTTGGGATATGATCTTGATTCAACCGCTTCTAATACCTTGACTCTACCATTAATTTTGCCGTATCTGAGTTTTACAAATCAAACAAATATATTCAGTGGTGCTTATTTAGAAACAACAGCAATTGATTTTACCTTTAAAAATACGGGGAATAGTTTCGCTAATATATTGTTTCAATTTAATCAAGACACAACAGCACAATGTCACCAAATTCACAACGATTCTTTAAAATATTCAATTGGGAATAGCGGAATATTTCAAACACTCTTTTCTGATTCTCTAACGGAGGCCTTAATTCCAATTGATAGCACGTTGATAATTCGTCAATATGCAATAGTTGATGCATGTATTTCTGATGGTAGCTGTTCTCCCTTTGTAAATTTTAATTGGCAATGTAATTTCAGACCACAATCTTTTCGCCAAACATGTACAAAATGTCTCGGTTCACAACAAATATTTTATCGAGTTGAAAACAACGATAACCTAAAGCTCAAACTAGAAAGGATATTTCCTGATTCAATTACAACTCAATGGGATCATTCTTGTCCGAATGATACATCTGGAATGGTATTTTGGCAATACCGAATTACAAATGTTGGAAATGGTGCTATTGACTCTTTGACGTTACGTTTATTTTCCAATGATAATGAGCAAGAACTCACTTTAATTCCGAGATCTACTTTGCAAATCGATTCCTCACATTGTAAATTAGATTCAACAAAAATTACTACTCGAAATCATTACTTATGTTCCAATTTATTTCCAAATACGTTGGATGATTTTAATATTTATGCATCTAATTTCTCAAAAAATGATACTTTAATATTTTCGTTTCGCACTTACCGTTGCATAGAAGAAAGTGATATATTTTTATTAAATAAAAAGAAGAAATTTAATCAATGGAGTATTAATTTAACGGGAGTAAACGAATGTGATAAAAACAATGTACAAAATGTTGATAATAATTTACAACCAATTTTGTCAACAGTTGGCATAAGTAGTAATGGTTATGATGGTGATAAAGATGTAAATCAATTATTGGAATTTATACCGACGGTTACTGACCTTTCAGTTCCTAAGGGTGTACCATTTGGTGATTCAGCGAGAATGCATGTTAATTTAGCAGGAATTATTCAGGAGCCCCATGATTATCAACTTTTAGGTTGTTCCGATATTAACACTTCCAATTGTTCTTTAAAAGGTTATTTAAAAGTTGTAATTCATTGCGATAAAGGGTTAATAGTTAGTGATAGCAGCACCAATGTTTTGTGGAAATTATTTAATGATTCAACAGGATCATATACATATTTTCATCCCAAATATTACTATACAAATGTTCCTATGAATTTCTGCGATTCAGGAAGTTATATCTACTATTTTGATTTAGCGGATACCAATTCCTTAAATTTATTAAATAGGGGAACATTAGATTTTACATTGCAATCTTGTTGCGGATTATTAACCTCATGTACTTGTGATACGCTTAAGGGTAAAACTCCCTA
>JANPGA010000526.1:0-18817 GCA_031423735.1 Bacteroidota bacterium
ATTTAAACATTTGTACAAAAATAAAAAAACAATCCTTTTTTTGATTTATCATTTTAAATGATAAAATTTGTACATCATTTTTCTATACAACCCTTTTAAAAAACTTTATTACTATGCAAATAATTCAAAGTATTCAAAACAAAATTTTTGAAATTAGAGGAGAAAGAGTAATTCTTGATTACGATTTAGCTTTATTATATGAAGTTGAAACTAGAGTTTTAAATCAAGCTGTTAAACGAAATAGTGAGCGATTTCCGGAAGATTTCATGTTTCAACTAAAAGATTATGAATATCTTATGCTAAAGGAAACCCTAAATAGCCAGAACCAAAACCCATCATCACAATTTGTGATGATGGGGAAACTTGCCTTAAACAGATCCAATAAATATTTACCATTTGCCTTTACCGAGCAAGGTGTAGCGATGTTGAGCGGAGTTTTAAATAGTACAAAGGCTATTAATATGAACATAACAATAATGCGTGTTTTTGTAGAAGTTCGAAAAATTCTAAATAACCAAGGCAATTTGAAATCTCATTTGATGGAAATTAAAGATCGTTTAGGAGAACACGATGCTCAATTAAATCAACTTGTGGAGGTAATTGAAAATTTAATTGATGAAAAAGCCGCAGAAAGAAAATTTGAACAACGAAATCGAATTGGTTTTAAACCTTAAGGAAAAAATCAAGGCTTTTTCTGGCCTCTAGTTTTGGGCTTGCCATATTTTAAGCGCTGAGTTTGTGCACGCGACATTTTAATATTCACCTTTTTGTTCTTATCCTTTTTTTCATGAAAACTTGGTCCAGGAGCTTCTGTATTGATAGATTTAATTTGAATATTCTTCATTACAATTTTAGGCTTTTCTTCCTCAGTTAAAATATCCGAAAATTTTAATTCTTTCGGAATCTCATTTACTTGAATTTTCTGATGCATTAAAGTCTCTATTTTTTCTAAACTTTCAACTTCTTTCTCAGTCACAAACCCGATTGCAATACCTGCTTTATCAACTCTTCCTGTACGACCAATACGATGTATATATGTTTCAGGAACATCAGGAATATCAAAATTAAAAACATGTGTAACATCTGAAATATTAATTCCTCGAGCAACAATATCCGTAGCAATTAGAATTCGTATTTCATTATTCTGAAATTTATTTACAACTTCAAATCGAGCATTTTGAGCTTTATTAGAATGAATAACTGCAACCTCTTCTGGGAACTTAACTTCTATCGATTCATATATTTCATCGGCTAATTTCTTTGTTGCTGCAAAAACAATCACCTTACTAAATACATCTCTGTTTGATAGAAGTAATTCTAGTAAATTAACTTTCGTATAAAAATTTGGAATATAATACAACGATTGATGAATCTTATCAACTGGCGTTCCTGTAGGAGCAGCTTCTATGGTAACAGGTGTGTTAAAAAATTCTTGAATCAGTAAATCAATATCTTCGGTAATTGTTGCCGAAAAAAGTAAGTTTTGTCGCTTAGCAGGCAGAAAACTAAATACACGTGTTAGCTGAGTTCTAAATCCTAAATCTAATAACTCATCCATTTCATCAATGATCAATCGCTTTACTGATTTTATTTTTAATGAACCGTTTAAAATTAAATCCAATAATCTACCAGGAGTTGCAACCAAAATATCAACTCCATTGTAAACTAAATCCATTTGAGTTTTAATATTAACTCCACCATATATTCCTGCAACAAGTACATTCATATAGGTTGTTAATTTTTTAATCTCCTCCACTACTTGAATCACTAATTCCCTAGTTGGAACAATAACTAAAATCTGGGTAGAGTGATCTTTAGAAAATTCATACATACGAAGACAAGGTAGTATATATGCAATCGTTTTACCTGTTCCAGTTTGGGCAATTCCAACGACATCTTTACCAGACATAATCACGGAAAAAGCTTTTTCCTGAATTAAAGTTGGAGTAGTATATCCAAGATCCTTTAAAGCATTATTCAAAGGCTTATTTAAATTCAAGTCAGCAAATGTCATATTTCAATTTTTACTATTAAAACAAAAAAAGCCCTGAAGTACTAACTGCGTCAGACTTCAGGGCTTTTTTTTCTATTAATATCCGAAGATATCTTTCAATCCTAATTCGGTAACGGTGCCATACTTTCCTAGAGCATTCATATCAAGTTTATCATGATTTCCTAAAACAACAATATGATAGTTCAATGGCTTGATATATTGCACTTGAAATTCTTTAATAGTATTTAAAGTAAGCGCTGGAATTTGAGCATAAACTTCTTTACGAATATCAGAATCTAATCCTAACTTTTTATTGCGATGATACATTGCTAATAAATCTCCTTTAGTTATGCGTTCATTTTGAATTTGTTGTAATGCTCCATCTTTTGCATTCTCAAAACCCTTTTCCGACATAGGAAACTCTTTTAATAATTCCATCATTCCTGCTGTAGCCTCTGGAAGTTTATCAACTTGAGAACCGATGTATGCAAAATTATAAAACGATTTATCTAAAGTATTGGGAGCTGAATAACGCGAACTTACTGAATATGCTAGTGCTTTACTTTCACGTAAAGTTTGAAAAATTGGAGAGGACATTCCTCCACCAAAATAACGATTATACAAACTAATTTTTGCTAACTGAGATTTATCGTAATACATTCCTTGAGCAAGAAAAACAACTTCAGCTTGTTTCATATCATAATTAACTGCAAATACTTTTGAAGTATCCGTTTTCAATTCTGTAAACTTTACAGGCTCAGGAATTGCTTTTAAAATTGCTGGAGTTTTATGAGACTTATTGAGTGTGTTGCTGATAGACAAACTATCGGCAGGTCCATAATAATCAACATAATGTTTATAGCCACTTAATCCTTTTAATATCCCAACTAATTCATCTGCTGTGATAGCATTTAATTCTGATTCACTTAAAATATTAGTTTGTGCCGAAGTCGAACCATACTTAGCATAACTCTGCATAGCAGCTAAAATGATATTCTTGTTTAATTTAGCATTATCTCTTCGCGTTAAAATATCATCTTTAAGATTTGATAAAGCTGCAGTATCCGCTTGTACATTTGATAAAAGATCTTCTAACAAAGTTAATGCTTGTCCAAAATTTTCATTTATTCCATCTAAAGATATTGAAGCCTCATCTTCGCTTGCGCCAGTATTTAAACTACAACCAAGTTTATAAAATCCTTCCTGAACTTTTGTTGAACTAAGTTTTGATGTTCCTAAATATTTTAAATACTCTAAAGCCAAACTCAACTTTTTATTATGATTGTTACCCATCTCAAAAACATAATCCAAGTTAAATAAATTGTTTTCAATATTTTTAACCATATAAACAGGAATACCGTTCTTTAATTTTCCAGTTTTAATCGACTTTTTGAAATCTATAAAAACTGGTGCAATTGGTGTAGCTTTATGACTAGCAATTGCTTTTACAAAATCAGATTGCATTTCACGATTCATTGCAACTGGTGTGATTGCAGGTTTAACAACCTTAACTACACTTTCATCCTTCCCTGTTCTTTTATAAACAATAACATAATTATCGCCATACCATGTGCGAACAAAATCAATTACCTGTTGCTTATTTATTTTTGAAATACGGTTTATTCTATTTACTTCGTCTTTATAATTTACGCCATCAATTTCAGCACTTAGCATTGCACTAGCACGAGCATTATTATTTTCATAGGAAGTTGCTAACTCTTTCTTTAAATTATTTACTACTGCTTCAATCATCCAATCTGGAAAATTACCAAGTTTTATTTCCATAATTTGTCCCATTATTAAATCTCGCACTTCTTCCAATTTCTGTCCTTCTCGTGGTCGACCAGATATTACATGCACTGAATAATCTTTCATAATATTGGTAGATGATCCTGATGCCAATACTTTTTGAGAATTATTTAAATTTAAATCTAACAAACCTGCTTGACCGTTAGACAAAATATAATCTACAACAGTTAACATATCTGCATCAGGGCTACTTGCTCCATTAAATCGGAAACCCATAGTTATACTTTCAGCATCCGGCCCAACAACTTCTCTTACTTTTGGTTGTTTAATTAATTTTTCTTCAGGCACTATAAAGGTTGGAACTGGTTTCGCAACCATTTTACCAAACCTTTCATCAATAACACGAATTGCAACATTAGGATCAAA
The DNA here is from genome assembly GCA_031423735.1 of Bacteroidota bacterium. Lineage (GTDB taxonomy): Bacteria > Bacteroidota > Bacteroidia > AKYH767-A > OLB10 > JANXSD01. The sequence continues at coordinate 4,169 of JANPGA010000526.1, forward strand.
ATCGCCACTTAAAGCAATCACCATATTATTGGGTACGTAATAAGTGTTAAAGAAATTTTTAATAGCAACAATTGAAGGACTTTTTAAATGTTCAACAGTACCGATTGTTGTTTGCGTTCCATATTGATGATTTTCGAAAATACCTGCTAACAATGTTTCATAAACTTTACGATTATCATTATCTAAACCACGGTTTTTTTCTTCATAAACTGCCTCAAGTTCAGTATGAAATAAACGCATTGCAGGATTCCTAAATCGTTCTGCCTCCACTGTAAAGAAATTCTCAAATTGATTGGAAGGAACATTATTTACATAAACTGTTTGTTCAACAGAAGTAAATGCATTTACCCCAGAAACTCCTAAAGATGCCATCATTTTATCAAATTCATTCGGAATAGCAAATGTTGCAGCAACTCCAGAAACCGAATCAATTTGATGATAAATTGCAACCCTTTTAGAACTATCTTTTGCTTGACCATAAACTTGATAGAGGTTAACAATGCTATCCAAAAGAGGAGCTTCTTTCGAATAATCTAATGAACCGTATTTATCCGTTCCTTTAAAAAGCATATGCTCTAAATAATGAGCTAAACCCGTATGATCAGATGGATCATTTTTACTGCCTGCCTTTACTCCAATCATGGATTGAAAACGAGGTTCGTCCTTATAAACTGATAGATAAACTTTTAAACCATTATCTAGTGTATAAATGCGTGCCTTTAATGGATCTCCAGGAACGGTGTCATAAGCATAAGTTTTAGTACCAGTTTTTTGCCCAAAGCCTAAAAAAGGTAATAGAATGAGAAGAATTAGAAATTTACGCATGTTTTTGATAAATATTGAGGTTTTTAGATCGTCCAAAAGTATAACATAGTTCGAATCAAAATAAACTTAAAGATAAATCTTGTATTGCCTCATTTTTTTTTAGATTTTTGTAAAGTGCGATTATTTAACTCCAATTCCGTTTTCATCTGTTTCTTGTTAGTTTTACTTGGGACCTATTCTTATAGTCAAAAGCAAGATCGCTATTGGTATTTTGGGAATAGATGTGCCTTAAATTTCAACACCAATCCTCCTACTCCTTTAGGTAATTCTAATATGAATGCATATGAAGGTTGTGCCACAGCTTCCGATACTTCGGGCAAATTATTGTTTTATACGGATGGAGGAACTGTTTGGAATGCGAACCATGTTCCTATGTTAAATGGTACTGGATTGAATGGTTTTGGAAGTACGCAGGCCGCTATTATTGTTCCGTATCCACTAAACCTAAACTTGTATTATATTTTTACAGTAGATACAAACGGCGGACCTAAAGGGTTATGCTACAATATTGTAGATATGACTTTGAATGGTGGATTAGGGGATATTACTACTAAAAATGTATTGCTTCAAGGAAATGTTTCTGAAAAACTTACCGCTACACATCATCCCAATAATGTAGATGTTTGGGTTGTAGTACATGGTTGGAATAACGATATCTTTTATTCATTTAGAGTTACTTCTACAGGAATTAATTTAACACCAGCCACTTCTAATGTAGGAACAGTACATGGTGGAATTTATGCGAATGCGCATGGATATATGAAAATTTCACAAAATAGTAAACGAATAGCGTGCGCAATTCGAAGATTAGCCCAGGCTGAATGTTTTGATTTCAATCCATTATCCGGCCAAGTAAGTAATGCGGTCAACCTACCTTTTGTAAGCGACATTTATGGATTAGAGTTTTCTCCTAATAGCAATTTTCTTTATGTAGCGAACTTTGCACCCAATTCAGACATTAGTCAATTTAACCTCTTAGCTGGATCTGCTTCTGCTATTGCAGCTTCTAAAACCAAAATTGGCACATCAAGTGGCTTCATGGGGGCCTTGCAACTTGGTCCGAATGGAATAATTTATGGTACTCAATACCAAAAAACTGCTCTAATTGAAATCGCTCAACCTAACCTAGCAGGAACATTTAGCGCATTTACAAATTCCGGGCAAGGATTATTTCCAGGAACAACTTCTAATTATGGTCTGCCCAATATCCTTTTAAGTTATTTCACCACCACTGATTTTACTTATGCTGATACGTGCTCAGATGCTCCAACCAGCTTTACTTTACAATTTTCTCCAGGAGTACCCGATTCAGTAAAGTGGAGTTTTTCAGATGCATCTTCAGGATCATCCAATTTTAGTAGTTCTTTAAATCCACAACATACCTTTGCTACTGGAGGAACGTATGATGTTAAGGTTATTACTTATCAAGGTCTATTAATCGATTCAGTTACTAAAAGGATAAATATCATTGACCGACCAGAGCCTAGTTTAGGATCAGATCTACTGGGTTGTCAAGGAAACTCTTTTACATTTTACCCAGGCAACTTTGTAGGAGATATTATTACCTGGAAAGACAATAGCAATGGTCCTGATTATACCACCTCTGTTTCAGATACCATTTGGTTGAAAGTTGATCGTTTAGGATGTATTGGAAGAGATACTGTTATTTTGAAAATCAATCCAATTCCAAATATCTCCTTCGGCTTAGACAAAACAATATGTAGCACAGATACTCTTAAACTTGATGCAACTACATCTTCTGCAACCTATTTATGGCAAGATGGTAGTACATTTCCTAATTATGATGTTACAACAACAGGTAATTATGGAGTTCAAGTTAAAGTTGGTGGATGTATTGGTGGTGATACCATATTTGTAACTGCAAATCCGGCACCTAATGTTTTTCTTGGAAACGATACTACTATCTGTAAAGGATTTCTATTATTTCTGGATGTAACAAATCCTGACCCCAATACAACTTATACTTGGCAAGATGGTTCCTCGAATTCTTTATTCTTCATTTCCGACCCCGGACTATATTCAGTAAAAGTTCAGATAGGAACCTGTTTTGATACTGATTCCATTTATATCGATCAAGAAGACAAACCTTTGGTCTTTTTAGGAGAAGATACAGTTCTATGTGCCGGACAACCTATTCAACTAAATGCATATAATTATGGAGCAACCTATGAATGGCAAGATGGATCTACTGATTCAATTTTCAATCCTGGGCTAGATGGTAAGTACTTTGCAACTGCTACAAATCAATGTGGAGTAAGTGCTGATACTATTCAAGTAACACTTTTAACATGCAACTGTAATGTGTTTATTCCCAATTCATTTAGCCCTAACAGTGATACAAAAAATGATGTGTTCAATTACAAGTATACTTGTACAGAATTTGAAGCAACCATGCAAATCTATAATCGAATTGGGCAGTTAATTTTTACTAGCAATAATGCTGATTTAGGTTGGGATGGAACATTTGAAGGAAAAAAAGCTACTGAAGGAGTTTATATCTATGAATTGAAGTATTCAGGATATAATGATCGTAGATATATTAAAGTCACCAAAAGAGGTACATTTTCCTTGATTAGATAATTTCAATTTTAGCTCATTTTTACTTTTATTTTCATTAAAAATCACATTTTTCTCTTTTGTTGAAAAGTTAAGTGATAATAATTCATAGGATTGACAAACAGTCCTTACTTTTAGAGTGAAAGCCGTGCGAAGCTTCTTATCTTTGTTCGGAGGGCATATCAGCAACCTAATTTATGAAAATAACCTATTACGGACATTCTTGCTTTCTTCTTGAAACTGAAGGGAAATCAATTTTATTCGATCCATTTATTACCCCAAATGAATTAGCTAATTCAATTGATGCGAATATCATAAAGGCTGATTATATTTTGATATCCCATGGTCATGAAGATCATGTTGCAGATGCAGTAAGTATTGCATTAAGAACTGGAGCTACCGTAATCTCTAATTGGGAAATAATTCAATGGGTTCAGAAACAAGGTGTTAAAAATGTTCATCCAATGAATATTGGTGGGCATTGGTTTTTCGATTTCGGTAAAGTTAAGTGTGTAAACGCGGTTCATAGTAGTTCACTTCCTGACGGATCATACGGAGGCAATCCAATGGGTTTCTTACTTGAAACAGCTAAAGGGAATGTTTACTATGCAGGAGATACTGCATTAACCATGGATATGAAACTAATTGGTGATTATAAAAAAATTGATGTTGCTTTTCTTCCAATCGGAAATAACTTCACAATGGGAATCGATAATGCAATTATTGCAGCTGATTTTATTCGTTGTGATAAGATTATAGGAATGCATTACGATACTTTTGGATATATTAAAATTGACCATTTAGAGGCAACAGAAAAATTTAAAAGTTCAGGAAAAAATCTTCTTTTGATTCCAATTGGAGATAGTATAAGTTTGTAAATTAAATAGTTAAAGACAACACTTAAAGTGTTACTAAATATGGCAAAAGTAATAGCAATCGCAAATCAAAAGGGCGGAGTTGGAAAAACAACCTCAGCAATTAATCTGGCAGCTAGTCTGGCAGTTTTGGAATATAAAACGCTTTTGGTGGATGCCGATCCTCAAGCTAATGCTACTTCAGGTGTAGGATTTGACCCAAGAACGGTCAAGACTTCCATCTACGAATGTATCATTAATGATGTTTCTCCCAAGGATATAATCCTTGAAACAAAAACACCAAACTTGTTCCTGTTACCTTCTCATATCGATTTAGTTGGAGCCGAAATTGAAATGATTCAAATGGTAAACCGCGAGCAAATGATGAAATTGGTTTTTGAAAAGCTAAGAGCCGATTTTGACTTTATCATTATTGATTGCTCCCCTTCACTAGGCTTGATAACTATAAATGCCTTAACAGCGGCTGATTCAGTAATTATTCCTGTACAATGTGAGTATTTTGCCTTAGAAGGGTTAGGAAAACTTTTGAATACTATTAAAATTGTACAAACTCGCCTAAATCCTGAATTAGCTATTGAAGGAATTTTGCTTACCATGTACGATATGCGTTTACGCCTTTCTAATCAAGTAGTTGAAGAAGTAAAAACTCATTTTCAAGATATTGTTTTTGATACTATTATTCAACGAAATACAAAATTAGGGGAAGCTCCTAGTTTTGGAGAAAGCATTATTATGCATGATGCAACTAGTAAAGGTGCTATCAATTACCTAAATCTTGCTAGAGAAATCCTTCAAAACAATAACATGACAGGTATTTCAGCCGAAGACAAAGTTCTAACTGAAAAAGTTATGGATAAACTGAAGATCTCAGATAATTAATCTTCTAAATTTCTAGCTCAATCCTAAAATTTTAGGGTTATTCACTATTTAATCTAATAAGCATCGCAATATGTCAACTAAAAAATCTGGTTTAGGTAGAGGTCTCTCTGCTCTTTTAGATACTTCCCCATTAAATAATTCTCAAGAAAACCTTCCTGCAAAAGATGCAACAACAGCTGCCAATTCAGTGATGGAAAATATTACAGTGGCTGGAATGGTAGCCCAAATTTCATTAAATCAAATTGAAGCCAATCCTTTTCAACCTCGTACCGAGTTTGATGAAATAGCTTTAAGAGAACTATCTGAATCTATTAGTATACAAGGAATTATACAACCTATTACAGTTAGAAAAATGGGTCATGATCGTTACCAAATTATAAGTGGTGAACGAAGATTTAAAGCATCTCGCTTGGCGGGACTTGAACAGATTCCAGCTTATATTCGAACGGCAAATGATCAATCGATGCTCGAAATGGCATTAGTTGAAAACATTCAACGTGAAAACCTTAATGCTTTAGAAATTGCAATAAGCTATCAACGATTATTGGAAGAATGTAAATTAACTCAAGAACAGTTAGGTGACAGAGTTGGTAAAGATCGAAGTACAGTAACCAATTATCTTAGGTTGCTTAAACTTCCTCCACAAATTCAATTTGCGATTCGTGATGGAAGGCTAACAATGGGACATGCAAGGGCTATTTTAGGTGTTGATGATATTGCTATGCAATTGCGCCTTTTTAATGATATCCTTCAAAATGACTTATCTGTTAGAAAAACCGAAGAATTAGTTAGAACTGTTTCTCCTAAAAAGAATTCAGCTAAAGCAGATAAGAAACTTGTTGCCAGTGCAGATATTAGAAATTTATCAGATCGATTAGCTTATCGCTTTGAGACTAAAGCAGAAATTAAGCATAAAGAAAATGGTACAGGACAAATAATCTTGAACTACTTTTCTACCGATGATTTAAATCGTTTAATTGAACTTTTAGACTTCGATTAGTTTAATTATTTTAAGTTCTACTTCTTTAATAGATTTAATGAACTATTCTCAGGATTCCTGCTTATTAGTAAAAACAACCTGCCTTGAATGTTTAGGGAATTGAATGTAATTCAATTCCCTAAATCATATCTTTGCAACCTTCTATTCGGCTGAAAGCGTGTTCAAAAGCAAAAGATTTCCTTCTATTTTAATGAAAAGCATTTTAATGCTTCTTCTATCTTTTGCTTTCCAAATTAGCAACGCACAAGTTATAAAGGATACTCTTGCTCCTGTCCATTCCGTTAAACGAGCTACCAATTTATCTGCAATTTTACCTGGGGCTGGGCAAGTTTATAACAAAAAGTACTGGAAAGTTCCCATTATTTATGCGGCAATAGGTGGCATGGTATATCTAGTAAAATTTAATAATACTAATTATAAAAAGTTTAATTCGGCTTTAGTTTCTCGATTAGATGGAGACTCAACAACAATTGATAATTACGTAGGAAGATATTCCGATGATAATTTAAGAACACTTTCTGAATATTATCATCGTAATCGTGATTTGTCAATCATCTTAACAGGAGTTATTTATGTACTAAATATTATTGATGCTCATGTGGATGCTCACCTTTTTACTTTTGATGTGAATGACAATTTGAGCATAAAAGTGAGCCCAACCATTCAGTTAAATTCATTCAATTCAAATTCAGCTGCAGTAGCTGGCATCCATTTAGGTTTACGTTTCTAATGTATAACTCACTTATTAACACATAGTCAGCTTTTATGAAAATTGCTTTAATTGGTACGGGAAAAATGGGATCTGCAATTGCTGACCTTGCCACTAAACAAGGGCATGAGATAATTTTAAAGATTAATGAAAATTCACTAAACCTTTTAGAACCAGAAATACTATCTAAAGCTGATATTGCAATTGAGTTCACTAGTCCGGAGGCAGCTGCAAAAAATCTTAGAAGTTGTTTAAAAGCAGGAGTCCCAGTTATTTGTGGTTCAACAGGATGGCAAGATCAATATGAACTCATTGCCTCCGAATTTATTGAACAAAATGGAACCCTCTTATATGCTAGTAATTTCAGCATTGGAGTGAATCTTTTGTTCGAATTAAATCGTTTACTCGCTGGATGGATGAGTAAAATTCCTGATTACAAACCATCTATAACAGAGGTTCATCATATCCATAAAATAGATAAACCTAGTGGAACAGCTGTTACAATTGCCAATGACATTATCAACTATGATTCGAATTATAAAAAATGGATAGTATCAGAAAACAACAATCCATTAAATGAATCGTTGGTACCCATAGAAGCGTTAAGGGCTGAAGATGTTATTGGAATTCATACAATAACTTGGCAATCCCAAATTGATAAAATAACTTTACATCATGAAGCATATTCTCGTCAAGGATTTGCGGCAGGAGTTCTTCAAGCAGTTGAATGGCTTCCAGGAAAAAAAGGTGTATTCTCGATGAAGGATTTACTATTTCAATCTTAAACGGTTACTATTACCTAATTTCGAAACCAAATAATAATTTATGAACTGGAAATTCTGGCAAAGCACAGGTAGAAAAAGCAAAACACGTGAATGGTTTGATGCTATTTTATTTGCTGTTATAGCGGCAACAATTATACGCACCTTTTTTATAGAAGCATTTACTATCCCAACTCCATCTATGGAGAAAACTTTAATGGTAGGCGACTTTCTATTTGTAAGCAAAATGAGTTATGGTGCTCGTACTCCAATGACTCCTCTCTCATTTCCTTTTGTTCATCAAGAACTACCCATTATTGGAGGAAAAGCCTATTCCGAAGCTTTTAAATTGCCTTATTACCGCTTACCGGGTTTTGGTTCTGTGAAAAACAACGATATCGTGGTATTCAACTATCCAATGGAAGATGAACGCCCAGTAGATAAACAAACACACTATATTAAACGCTGCATTGGAATTCCTGGAGATACCTTAAAAGTTGTAGATCGCGTGGTTTTTGTAAATGGCAAACAAAATATGCAACCTAAAAAAAGTCAATATGTTTATGATATTAAAACAAATGGTATTGGCTTGAGTGAAAAAGTTCTTCGTAAAAATGATATTAATGATGGAGGTGAAACCTTTAATCAAGGCGAATACCGTTATTGTTTAACTGAAACCTCTGCAAAAGCTTTAAAAGAATTGCCAAATGTTACTTCATTAGAAGTTTTGAGCCAACCTAAAGGACAATATGCAGATTATATTTATCCTTATGATCCAAAACTTGGCTGGAACATGGATAATTACGGGCCTATTTATATTCCTAAAAAGGGAGTTACAATTGCCCTAAATCAAGATAACATTAGCATTTATAGAAGGGTGATTAGTAAATATGAGAACAATAAATTAGAAGAACGTGCTGATGGTAAGATTTACATCAATGGTAAAGAAGCAAATTCTTATACTTTTAAGATGGACTATTATTTTATGATGGGTGATAACCGACATAACTCAGCAGATTCACGTTTTTGGGGATTTGTTCCGGAAGACCATATTGTTGGAAAGGCTGTATTTATATGGATGTCGTGGGATACTAACGGTACCTTCTTAGGGAAAATTCGTTGGAGTAGATTATTCAATCTAATTCATTGGAATAACGATTAAGCATATTTGATGTCATTGATTTCCGAGATAGAACAAACTGAAAGTGTTGCAGTTTTTTGTACCGCTTACCTTCCCTCGGTTGAGTATCTGATGTTGATCAATAATCAAATCTCGTTGACTATTGATCAAAATGAACATTGGCAAAAGCAAACAGTTAGAAACCGTTGTTTTATTTTATCTCCAAATGGCTTACAAACTTTAATAATTCCAATAAAGCACAAGCAGGATAAGCCTGTTTTAATGCGTGATATTCGAATTAGTTACGAGGAATCATGGATGCGTGTTCATAAAGGAGCTCTTCAAACAGCCTATAATACGTCTCCTAATTTTGAATATTTAAAGGATGATTTATGGGCATTTTATGATCGAAAGTTTGAATTTTTAATCGACCTTAATCAAACCATCCTTGAATGGCTTTTAAAGAAATTCAAATTAAAGGCTCAGCTAAATACAGTAAATAAACCGCTTTTAATTACTGACAATAAGGACTTTAGATTAATTTCAAATGCCCACTCTACTCTACCTGTTCTATTAAAACCGGATCAGTTAAACACTTATCCCCAAGTTTTTGGTTATAAACATCCATTTCTTCAAAATCTTTCTTCCTTTGATTTACTGTGTAATGGAGGTAAATTGTAATCAAATTAGAAGACTCTAAATCGGTGAAATATTCACTAATCTCAATTTTGCTTAGATTTGCTGCTTCTCTGTCCTATCAAGGGATTTCAAAAATTAAAAACAGTTAATTATGTCATTGAAAACGATTAGTGAATTACTTGGAAAAGACTCCGACTCATTATTAAATCATACTTGCAAAACAATTTCTAAAGAGCATATCCATTTACCTGGAGCTGATTTTGTAGATCGCATCTTTACCCAGAGTAACCGAAGCAATCAGGTAATGAAAAGCCTTGCTTCTATTTATAATCATGGTCGATTAGGAGGAACTGGATATGTAAGTATACTACCTGTTGACCAAGGTATCGAACATTCTGCAGGCGCTTCATTTGCTCCAAATCCGATGTTCTTTGATCCTGAAAATATTGTTAAATTAGCTATTGAAGGAGGATGTAATGCAGTTGCTTCTACTTATGGAGTTCTTGCTTCTATATCTCGTAAGTACGCTCATAAAATTCCTTTCATTGTAAAGATCAATCATAACGAGTTCCTTACTTATCCAAATAAATTTGATCAAATTATGTTTGGAACGGTGGAGGACGCTTGGAAGATGGGCGCTACTGCTGTTGGTGCAACTATCTATTTTGGTTCTGAAGAATCATCGCGCCAAATAGTGGAGGTTGCTGAAGCTTTCGAACATGCTCATGAATTAGGAATGGCTACCATTCTATGGTGCTATACTCGAAATAACGCCTTTAAAAAAGATGGTGTCGATTACTCTACTTCTGCTGATTTAACAGGACAAGCGAATCACTTAGGAGTAACTATTCAAGCAGATATCATAAAGCAAAAATTGCCTACCAATAATGGTGGGTATAATGCTGTTAATTTCGGGAAAACAAGTCCTTTAGTTTATTCTCAATTAACTACCGATCATCCAATCGATCTTACTCGTTACCAAATTGCAAATTGCTATATGGGACGAATGGGATTAATTAATTCAGGTGGTGAAAGCAAAGGCGCTAGTGATTTAGCTGATGCAGTTAGAACGGCGGTTGTAAATAAGCGTGCTGGTGGGCATGGATTAATTTCTGGTCGTAAGGCATTCCAAAAACCATTTGCAGAAGGAATTGCAATGCTTAATGGCATACAAGATGTATATTTAACTAAGGAAATTACTATTGCATAGTTGTTAATTTAAATAAGTCTTAATCAAATTATCAACCGAGCTAAACGCTTTTAATTCAAATATAAAATTTGAATTTTATGCCTTGCTCTAAAGCACTATTATGAGTTGGTTTAAAAGAAAAAATACAGGAATTACCACTGAAACTCACGAGAAGAAAGAAACTCCTGAAGGTCTTTGGTATAGATGTCCATCATGTAAGTCGATCATTCCTTCGAAAGAGCATTCTGATAACAGTTGGGTATGTGTAAAATGTGGTTACCACGAGCGAATTGGCTCACAAGAGTATTTTGAAATCATTTTTGATGATAATACTTACGAAGAACTAAATGCAAATTTAACTTCAGCGGATCCATTAAGTTTTTCTGACACTAAAAAATACAGTGATCGTTTAGCAGATACTCAAGATAAAACTGGTTTAAAAGATGCTATTCGTACTGCAACTGGAACGTGCAACGGCTTTCCAATAACTGTAGCTTGTATGGATTTTAAATTTATTGGTGGATCGATGGGAAGTGTGATGGGTGAAAAAATTGCTAGAGCGATTGATTATAGCATTCAACATAAAACGCCTTTCATGATCATCTCTAAATCTGGAGGTGCACGTATGATGGAAGCAGCATTTTCATTGATGCAAATGGCTAAGACGTCAGCGAAACTTACTCAACTATCGGCAGCAAAATTACCTTACATATCTTTTTTAACAGATCCAACTACAGGTGGTGTTACAGCTTCTTTTGCAATGCTTGGCGATTTAAACATTGCAGAGCCTGGTGCATTGATTGCTTTCGCCGGACCTCGTGTTGTGAAAGAAACAATAGGAAAAGATTTACCAAAAGGATTTCAAACATCCGAATTTGTCTTAGATCATGGTTTCTTAGATTTTATTGTTGTTCGCCAAGAGTTAAAAGCAAAGCTTTCGCAAGTGTTAGGGTTTGTAAAGAATTAAATTGCTTACTTACTTTATACTTTTCGAATAAAGTAATTTAATATGAAAGCATTGATTTTTGAATCCTTGTTAATTAAATTTGATAATGGATATTGAATATAAATCTTCTATTAAAAGTCTCCGTCAAATTCCTGGGGTTGGGATATCAATTGCTCAAGATTTAATAAACCTTGGAATTTATGAGGTTGATGATTTAATTGGGAAAAATCCCGAAAAGCTTTTTAATGATTCAAATCAACTTGTTGGACAAGTTCAAGATCGATGTTTGCTTTATGTTTTCCGCTGCGCTGTCTATTTTGCAGAGACTCCAGACGATCAAAAAGAGACAGAAATGCTGAAATGGTGGAATTGGAAAAACAAGATACATAGTAATGAGCTATAAATCAGTAGCTTGTCATAAAAAAATACTTTATTCGAAATTGTTAAAAACCTCGTATCCAATGTTGTCGAATCAAAAGTAGGTTTGTATCTTTGCCCTCCTTATATTAGAAATAAAAGAATTAAAATCACCATGCTGTTAACTGCTGAATCGAAAAAAGACATCTTCAAAAAACATGGAACTACCGATACAAATACCGGTAATTCAGAAGCTCAAATTGCTATGTTCTCTGAGCGTATCAATCATTTAACTGATCATTTGAAGGGTCAAAAGAAAGATTATAATACTCAGCGTGCGCTGATTCGTCTTGTAGGTAAACGTAGAAGTTTACTTGATTATCTTCAAAAAACAGAGATTAATCGTTACAGAGCGATCATCGCCGTATTGGGCATTCGTAAATAATTTATTGCCATCAGGCAAATTAGAAAAAGGCAATTGTGAAAATTGCCTTTTTTAGTTTAACCAAATCCGCCGCTTAAGCTGCCAAAGAAAAATGAAACCAAAAGCTATTGTAAAAAGTATCCGTCTCGAAGATGGAAGAGAAATCACTATTGAAACAGGTCAACTTGCAAAACAAGCTGATGGTTCTGTAGTTGTTAGAATGGGTGATTGTATGATCCTCGCTACAGTTGTTGCTAGCCAAGATGCTAAACCTGGAGTAGATTTCATGCCGTTAACTGTTGATTACCAAGAAAAATTTGCATCTGCAGGTCGTTTCCCAGGAGGTTTTTTCCGTCGTGAAGGTCGAACTACTGATGCTGAAGTATTAATTTGCCGCCTTATTGATCGTGCATTACGTCCAATGTTTCCGGAAGATTTTCATGCAGATACTCAAGTAGTTGTTACCATGATTTCCGCAGATCAAACTGTATCTCCTGATTGTCTTGCTGGTCTTGCTGCTTCAGCAGCTTTAGCAGTTTCTGATATTCCTTTTAACGGACCAATTTCCGAAGTACGTGTTGCACGTATTGATGGTAAATTTATCATTAATCCAAATCGCCTAGATCTTGACCGTGCCGATATCGATATGATTGTTGCAGGAACTGCTGCCGACATCACAATGGTTGAAGGTGAAATGAAAGAAGTTTCTGAACAAGAAATGGCGGAAGCTATTAAGATTGCTCATGAAGCTATTAAGGTTCAATGCCAAGCTCAGCTAGAACTTGCTGAAATGGTGGGTTCACAAAAGAAACGTGAATACACTCATGAAATGCATGATGAAGAACTTCGTGCTAAGGTTTGGAAAGAAACTTTTGATAAAGCATATGCTGTCGCTCGTCAATGTAATCCTGATAAACATGCTCGTAAAGTTTCTTTTAAAGCAGTTTTAGAAGAGTTCACAAGTCAATTTACTGCTGAAGAATTAGCTCCAAGAATTGGAATGATTAAAACTTATTATCATGATGTAGAGGCAGAAGCAGTTCGCAGCATGGTATTAAAAGAAAGAATTCGTTTAGATGGTCGTGGTTTAACAGATATCCGTTCAATATGGTCAGAAATTAATTATCTGCCTTCTGCACATGGATCAGCTCTTTTCACTCGTGGAGAAACTCAATCTTTAACTACTGTTACTTTAGGATCAAAGCTAGATCAACAAATTATTGATCAAGCAATGTATGAAGGAACTAATAAATTCCTTTTACATTATAATTTCCCAGGGTTCAGTACTGGTGAAGTAAAACCAAATCGAGGACAAAGTCGTCGTGAGGTTGGACATGGTAATCTTGCAATGCGTTCATTAAAGCAAATGATGCCAGGTGATGATTTGAATCCTTATACTATTCGTATCGTTTCTGATATTTTAGAATCCAATGGATCAAGTTCTATGGCTACAGTTTGTGCCGGTAGTATGTCGTTATTTGATGCAGGTGTTAAACTTAAGAGTGCAGTTTCTGGTATCGCGATGGGTTTAATTACAGATGGCAAAGGAAACTTTGCTGTATTAAGTGATATCTTAGGTGATGAAGATCATTTAGGTGACATGGACTTTAAAGTTACAGGTACTTCAAAAGGTATTTGTGCTTGCCAGATGGATCTTAAAGTTGATGGCTTACCTTATGAAATACTTATTCAAGCATTAGAACAAGCTAAAGCTGGTCGTTTACATATCCTTGGAGAGATGAATAAAACTATCGATGCTCCTCGTGAAGACTATAAAGCACATGCTCCTAGAATTGTTAAACTTCGTATTGCTCGTGAGTTCATAGGTGCTGTTATCGGGCCTGGAGGAAAAATCATACAAGAAATTCAACGCTCTACTGGAGCTATCATCTCGATAGTTGAAGAAGGCAATGAAGGTGTTGTTGAAATTGCATCTCCTGATAAAACATCAATTGATAAAGCATTAACTTGGATTAAAGGAATTGTTGCTGAACCTGAAGTAGGTGAAGTTTACGAAGGCAAGGTAAAAACGATAACTGCTTTTGGTGCATTTGTTGAATTTATGCCTGGGAAAGATGGTTTGTTACATATCTCTGAAATATCAAATGAAAGGCTATCCACTATGGATGGTGTTTTGAAAGAAGGAGAAATGATTCAAGTGAAATTAGTAGAGATAGATAAGAAAACTGGTAAGTATCGTTTGTCACGTAAGGTTTTACTAGCAAATCGTCCAGAACGTGTTGCTCCACAAGCATAGAATAAAAACAATAAAATTTTATATTATATTGAAAGTCCGCCTATTAGGCGGACTTTTCTGTTTCATAACCCTTTTAAAATAAATTGATTTT
>JANPGA010000527.1:0-14201 GCA_031423735.1 Bacteroidota bacterium
AGGAAATTTAACAAAGCATTTTCTTTCCAGATTGCTCCATATTTAGTTCACTATAATCAAGTGGAAAAGATTTCCGATAAAAATGATATATATGGAATCTCAGGAGGATTAAGATATAAATTTTCCCGTAGTATGGCCTTAACTGCTGAATATGCTTACAACGTTAATACCTATTCCAAAGACACTTACTATAATAGTTTAGGTATTGGATTTGAAGTAGAAACTGGTGGTCACGTTTTTCAAATGCATATTGTAAATTCCTTTGGAATTGTTGAAAATCAATTTATCCCTTATACCACTGACAAATGGAATAATGCTGGAATAAGAATCGGATTTAATATTTCAAGAGTATTTACTATTTAGTAAATTTCTCGGCTTTTAAATTTAGCCATTCAAGAGCAGAACCTGATAATAATCTTGCTTTACTCACATCATCATAAGGCATTGAATCGATTAATTTTCCTGGTGATAATTCTCCCAATGGAAATGGATAATCCGTTCCTAATGCAAGTTGATTAACGCCCATCAATTTTACAAGATAATCAAGCATCATTGGATCATGTACAAGGGTATCAAGATAAAATCGATTTAAATAATTTCGTGGATTAATTTTATTATCCACCGCAACTAAATCCGGACGAACTTCGAATCCATGTTCAATTCTACCAATGGTAGAAGGAAAAGATCCTCCTCCATGAGCGAAGGCAACTTTAAGATTTGGTAATCTTTCAAAGATGCCTCCAAAAATCATAGAACAAATTGCTAGCGATGTTTCAGCGGGCATCCCTACTAACCACGGAAGCCAATATTTGGTCATTCGATCGCTGCCCATCATTTCCCAAGGATGAACAAAAATGGATGCTCCCATTTCTTCAGCAGCTTGAAATACAGGAAACAGTTCAGGAGCATTAAGATTCAAATCATTAACATGAGATCCTATCTGAACACCTTTTAAACCAATTTTCATGCATCGTTCCAATTCCTTTATTGCTAGATCGGGTGATTGCAATGGAATTGTTCCAAGTCCAATAAACCGCTTTGGATATTCTTCAACAATGGATGCTATATGATCATTTAAAAAAATACTGAGCTCAAGTGCATCCAATGGCTTTGCCCAATAACTAAACATAACAGGAACAGTGCTTAAAACCTGAACATGAATATGGTGATGATCGCATTCATTTATCCTTGTAAAAGGATCCCAACAATTACTTTCAACTTCTCGAAAAAATTTATCATCCACCATCATTCTAGCACAACATGGTTTATGATGATCTAAACTAATAAATCCACCGTATCCGAATTTTGCTTTGAAATCAGGAATATCTTTTGGAAGAATATGTGTATGAATATCTATTTTTAACATAAAAAGAAATCTAAATCAATAATCATGTAAAGATAATTGGAAATGCATTTATGAAAAAACTTCAGACAAAGGTACTACTATTTTTCACCAAGAAATTTCATAAATCGAATATGCGATGCAAGAGCAGAAGTTAATGTTGGATACTGGTTGTAAGGAACATTGTATTTATCACAATTCGCCTTAACGATTTTGCTAATAGCAGGATAATGAACATGACTGACGCGAGGAAAAAGATGATGTTCGACCTGGAAATTAAGTCCTCCAACAAACCATGAAACAACTTTATTGTTTACAGCAAAATTTGATGTTGTTTTAACTTGGTGAACGGCCCATTCATCTTCTGATTTTACAATAACATTTCCATCAATAAATTCAGTGTTCTCTACAACGTGAGCAAGCTGAAAGACTAATGCAAGTGATAATCCCATAAATAAATGCATAATAAAAAATCCTGCAAGCCATGGTAAAAAGCCAACAAAATAAATTGGAAGTGCCACATAAAAAACAACATATAAAATTTTACTAATCCAAAATATAAGATGGTCGTTTAACTCCATTTTTTGCAAATCTGTTTTGTAAATTTTCTTAGTAAAATACTTTGCGAAATCCATCATTCCTACCCATAAAAATGAAGATAATCCATAAATTAAAAACATATAGATATGTTGAAAACGATGCATCTTATTCCATTGCTGTGATTCACACTGACGAATAACTGGAAGCTTCGCAATATCATCATCAATCCCATCCACATTTGTATAAGTATGATGAACAACATTGTGTTTTTGTTTCCAAATAAAAGCATTTCCACCTAAAGCATTTAACGAGTAACCTAAAAAGGTATTAACCCATTTTTTACTTGAGAAACTACCATGACAAGCATCATGCATTACATTAAATCCAATAAACGAAAAAACCAATCCTTCCATTGCACATAATAGTACAGCATAAATAGGATCCATTTTAATAAACAATAACAAAAAATAAATTATTATGGCCGCAGGAATAAGTGTTAAAAGCTTAACATATAAATATACGTTTCCTGTTTGCTTAATTCCCTTCTCCACAAAATAGGCGGCTACATTTTCTTTCATACTTGAATAGAAAGGACTGCTTTTTGATTCGAATGTTATTTTTGCCATTTTGTTATTTATACTTTACAAAGATACGGGAATTGATCGTAAGATTTTTTATGAAAGTTTTGTGTAGGAATTTACTATAAACGATCCATAATTTTACATTTTAAACTTGTAACACTAATTCTTCCAATTATGTTTATTGTTAATATTCAATCCTTTGCAGGAAGCATTTAATAAATACTACGGTAACTTTTCCGTTAAGTATAAATAAGGCTCAATAAAATGATGCACAAAAACATTGTCTTTACTATTAGGATAAAGTTTGTAATATGCCTCATCTGCATTTAAAATTATGAAATTGCCCGTTCGTACATAGTTAGTGGTATTGGCATATTTCGGTTCAACAAATTGCGGTAATATTTTATGCACAAACTTAAACGCCTTTGGTCCAAAATATTTTTCGAAATTTTGGTGTGCTCTTTTAGTAGGATGACTTAAACGATTATAAACGTGAGTAAGAACAAGGTTAGATGGGAACTTTCTTTTCTTCAGCATTTTTTTTGCATCCTTAAATGGATTTACAGTGTTAAAATCAGAAACTACTTGAACAGTAAATGGGGATTCAGGAATCCAATCAGCAGTATTTACTACGTTATAAGCCCAATTACCTGCTGTTGCATTTTCATAGTCGTAAGCAAAAAATAAATTTCCTGGTTTTGGTGCAGCACTGCAATACGTTTTAAAACGGATATCATTAGGAAGTGTTTTGTTTTTTACCAAATCATATAAATAAGCCGTAAGTAAATAATCAATTGCCCCTCCTTGACTGTGTCCAATTAAAAGAAAATTTTTTATTCCTGATTTATAACAAGAATCAATTTTAGGTAGAATATCATTTGCCAAATATCCTGTAGAAACAAGCCAACCAACATGAACAGCTGCTTTGGGATTATCTGCTAAGTGATACTTAAATTTTAAGCTATCATTTAAAATTAATTCTCCTTGTGCCGAAACCATTGCCGAATAAAAATTGGCTAACCAACTTTCTGATGTTCGATTTGTTCCCCTAATACTTATCACTGCAACAGAATCGTTATTTACCCATAAATCCCAACGGTTATCCATTCCAATTGAAGGAGAGCGATAAACCATTTTGAATTGATTAGGGTATGGGATATTGTGATTATACTGACCTTTTTCAGCTTGCCAAGCCGTCATTTTTAGTACTTCAATATATTCTTGCTTATCAAATCCTGGTTTAAGTTTTTGTGAAAAGCCTAACTCGGATGATAAAATGAATATTACAAAAATCAATAATTGAATACTTTGTTGATAAATGATACTGAGCATATGTTAATTTTAAAATATGATAATTCCTTATTGATGAACAAGCCTACTTCACTAATTATTTATTTTAATTCTTTCAAAAAAAAACTGATCATGAAAACGAATTCATGATCAGTATCAATTTTTATTTTAATAATTAAATATCAAATTTAATTCCTTGAGACAAAGGTAATTCTTTAGAATAATTTACCGTATTTGTTTGACGTCGCATATAAATCTTCCAGCTATCAGAACCAGATTCTCTTCCTCCACCTGTTTCCTTTTCTCCTCCAAATGCTCCGCCTATCTCTGCTCCTGAAGTTCCAATATTTATGTTTGCTATTCCGCAATCTGAACCTTCTGGCGATAAAAATGCTTCAGCTTCTAACATGTCTCTTGTAAAGATTGAAGAGGATAATCCTTGAGGAACATCATTCTGCATTGCGATGGCTTCTTCAATAGTTTTATATTTCATCAAGTATAAAATTGGAGCGAACGTTTCTTCCTGTACAATATGGAAACTATTTTTTGCTTCAATTAAACAAGGAACTACATAACAACCCGACTCGTATCCATCTCCACTTAAAACATCACCTCCATAAATAACTTTTCCACCTTCAGCTTTCGCTTTTTCAATTGCAGCAGTAAAATCATTTACAGCATTTGAATCAATCAATGGTCCAACTAATGTTTTAGAATCTAATGGATGTCCAATCCGAATATGACCATAAGCTGTTTTTAATTTCGTCACAAAATCATTATAAATATTTTCGTGAATAATTAATCTACGAGTAGTAGTACATCGTTGACCTGCGGTTCCTGCAGCACCAAATAATGTAGCACGAAGAGCCATATCCAAATCTGCTTTATCACTAATGATAATTGCGTTATTCCCTCCTAATTCCAATAATGATCTACCTAATCTTTCTCCAACAATTTTACCTACACGACGACCAACTCTTGTTGATCCAGTTGCAGAGATTAATGGAACACGTTTATCAGCAAGGAAATTATCACCTACATATTTAGAACCTGCAGCTACAAGATTTAATACTCCATCAGGAACATCATTTTTCTTTAATACATCTTGAATAATATTATGAACTGCAAGAGAACACAACATTACTTTTGAACTTGGTTTCCAAACAACAACATCACCGCAAACCATTGCTAACATTGCATTCCAACTCCAAACGGCTACTGGAAAATTAAATGCTGAAATAACTCCAATAATCCCTAATGGATGCCATTGCTCAAACATACGATGACGAGGACGTTCACTTGCCATGGTTAAACCATAAAGTTGACGAGATAGACCAACTGCGAAATCACAGATATCTATCATCTCCTGAACTTCGCCTAAACCCTCTTGGTAAATTTTACCCATTTCGTAAGAAACAAGGCGACCCAATGGCTCTTTATTGGCACGTAAAGCATCCCCAATCTGACGAACAACTTCTCCTCTTTTCGGACCTGGAATCATACTCCAAATCTTAAATGCTTCTTGAGATTTAAGAATAATTTGCTCGTAATCTTCCGCCGTTGCCTGACGAACTTTGGCAATTAAAGCACCATCAGAAGGAGAATAAGACTCAATAATCTCTCCTTTTGTCTCCATCCATCTTGTACCTGTACAAGCACCATTATTTATATCCTGAATCCCTAAATGTTTAAGCGTTTCAGCAATTTGGAAGTCGTTAGCGACCATCGTTTCCTGTTTCATGAATTCTATTTTTTAGCACCGCAAAGCTACGAATAATTAGAGCTGATTTTACACAAATTTCTCATGCAAAGTCAATTCATATATAATGCAAACGATCTCCTTTTAAAGGGCTAAACAGTTGTGTTTTCTTTCATTATACCCATTCACAATGAAAAACTACTAATTCAGCAATTTTATTCGATTTTTAGCAATAATAAACTTATCTTGGTCATGGAAAAGAATTTGATTGCTTCATCAATTATAATATCGATGAAAACCACCATAAAAATGTGGCTCTTTTATTCACTTTTATTCAATTCCCTGTAAATTAATTAAGTTGTAAATAATAAAATGCTTAGAAAGGTTTACCTGAAAATGTGTTTTTTGATGATAATCTGTTTATTCGGATTAAAATCTCATGCACAATTAACAGTTTTTCCTTCGTTAACTCCTACACAATTAGCAGCATTAATCGCAGGACCTGGTGTTACAATTTCCAATGCTACCTATACTGGACAGCCCATTGCCTCAGGTAGTTTTAATGCACTTGGAACCAATTTAGGGTTAAACTCAGGAATTGTACTTACAACAGGAAATGCAGATCAATCCATTGGCCCCAATAATAGTGATTCCTCAACAACATCATTAGGTGACCCTGGTGATTTAGATCTAGAATCGTTAACAGGGGTTCAAACATTTGATGCTAGCATACTTGAATTTGATTTTATCCCACAAAGTGATACTATTACTTTTCGATATGTTTTTGCAAGTGAAGAATATCCAGAATATGTATGTTCTGAGTTTAATGACTTATTTGGTTTCTTTATTAGTGGGCCAGGGATTGTTGGAAAAAAAAATATTGCTTTAATCCCTGGAACTGCCTTACCGGTTGCAATAAATAGTATCAATAATGGCAGTATAGGAAATGCCGTGGCTGGAAATATTAGTTCCAATTGCGGATTATTATATCCAATTTATTATGTTGACAATACTGGTGGAACAACAATTCAATATGATGGGTTTACTACAGTATTAACTGCTGAAATAGTTGTTACTCGTTGTCAAACTTATCATTTAAAAATAGCTATTGCTGATGGTGGTGATGACCAATATAATTCGGGTGTTTTTCTTGAAGAAGGAAGCTTAAGATCAACTCCAAAAGTAACTGCGGGAAATGATATTTCTGCTTGTGTAACTGCAAATTCAATAATTGGTGGATTAGCTAGTCCTGGATGGAATTACTCATGGAGCCCAGCTGTTGGATTGAGTAATCCACTTATTTCAAACCCATTAATTAATTTAACAAATTCTACTTCATCTCCAGTAAACATTACCTATGTTGTTTCTGCTGATAGTGGAGCGTCGTGCATTTTACATGATACAGTAGTTGTTACTATTAATCCTTTCCCAACATCACCTTATACTATTACAAATAATTCCGGTTGTAGTGGAGATACTTTACAAATAAAATATACAGGAAACTCTTCTGCTTCTGCTACCTATAGTTGGAATTTCGCTGGAGCTACTATTCTTACAGGAAGTGGGCAAGGGCCCTATTCATTGACTTATCCATCTGCTGGTAGTTTCCCCATTTCATTAACTGTTTCACAAAGTGGTTGTGTTTCCTCATCAACAAATCAAATTGTACCAATAAAAACATCACCTCAAATTGGATTTACAATTCCACCTATTGTTTGCCAAAACGACATTATCAATGTTTCATACACAGGTGCTTATAATAGTCCTACGGCAAATTATGTTTGGAATTTTGGTTCGAGCAATATACTATCTGGAAGTGGCAAAGGGCCATATCAAATTAAAGTTTTAGGAGCTGGTAATACAAATTATTCTTTAACTGTTGCAGATAGTGGATGTTCAACAACAAGCAAAAATTTAATTCAAATAAACGTATTACCCATTGCCTCAATAAATACTATTTCTGATTTCTGTACTGGAGATACAATTAATATAAATTACAATGGAAGCTCGTCAGTAAATTCGATTTTCACATGGAATTTTGGAAGTGGAAATTTAGTATCAGGTTCTGGAATTGGTCCATATAAATTAACATGGCAAAATCAAACTATTGATTCGGTATCAGTAATCATAAATGAAAATGGTTGTAGAGATACCACTTATACACCTATCAATGCTTTTCAAAAACCAATTGCTTCCATAAATGTAACACCCTCAGTTTGTATTTTAGCTGATGCAACAATCTCCTTTAATGGAATTGCTGCAAGTGGATCAAATTATACATGGTCACTCAACAATCCTACTTTTCAACAAGGAATAGGAGTCGGACCAATAACTGCCAATTGGAATTCTTCTGGGAAAAAAGTTATTAATTTAACCGTTAACAATCATGGTTGCATTGCGAATGATACAGATACAATTACTGTTTTACAAAACCCAATTGCATCTGTTAGATCTCTTTCAACAATTTGCAATATTGATACGCTGCTGATCTCCTTTAATGGAACTGCTGGAAGTGGATCCGTATTCAATTGGAATTTTGGAAATGCAATTCCTATATCCGGTAGCGGGGCTGGTCCTTATAATTTGAAATGGAATTCACAACAAAAAGATTCAATCCAATTAATTGTTATTGATAACGGATGCTCGGATACAACATTTAAAAATATTAATATTTATCAGCAACCTATTGCAGCTATATCTTCTCCTATTTCATTATGTGAAAAACAAGAAGGAATTATTTCATTCTCAGGAAATGCGATTGTTGGTTCGCTTTTTAATTGGTCGTTAAGTAATCCAAATTCACAAGTTGGGAATGGCCCCATTACAACTAGTTGGAATACTTCAGGGGTAAAAAATATAAAAGTAACAGTTAGCAATAATGGTTGTATTGATACGGCGAGTACTAATATCATAATTAATCCTACTCCTATCGCTAAATTTTCAACTAATAATGTTTGTGATGGCATTCCTGTATTGTTCTTCGATTCAAGTATTGTTAATGGAAGTAGTATTAATAATAATTCATGGGATTTTGGAGATGGACAAAAGGTAAATAACATTGCTACTCCAATTCATTTATTTTCAAAAGATACTACATATACGGTTCAACTCATAGCTGAATCTATTGAAGGATGCAAGGATACTTTAAGTAGATTAGTTACGGTTTATGAAAAGCCAATAGCCAACTTTACCTCTGATACCATTTGCCAAGGAGCTATTACACATTTAAATGATTTAAGTAAAATAAATAGTAGTTCTTTATCCAATTGGAATTGGACTTTAGGAGATGGTGATTCATCGTTGGCAAATAATCCTGTACATAAGTATGCAACTGCAGGAGATTTTAATGCCTCATTAATTGTAACAACTCAACAAGGTTGTAAGGATACAATTTCTAATCCAATAAAAGTTTGGTATCTACCCAATGTATTATTCACGCCAAATTATTTACAAGGATGTGAACCATTAATCACAAATTTTCAAAACAACTCTTCCTCCATTGATGGAAATATAGATAGTCATCAATGGGAATTTGGTGATGGAACAATTGACACATTAAGCAACCCAAAACATATTTATAACGCACCAGGGATTTATTCCGTATCACTCAATATTACTTCCGATCTTGGATGTAGTAATGATACTACCATAAATAATTGCGTTAAAGTTTTTCCCAAACCTGAGGCTTCATTTGATTTTTCACCAAGTGATCCTGATATTCTTAACCCTAAAGTTTTCTTTACAAATAATTCTACTTACAACGATATTAATCGCTGGCTATTTTCAGATGGAAAAATATCTAATGTTGAAAATCCTACTCACACTTTTTTAAATGCTGACACCTATCCAATTACGTTGTATGTTACAAGTAATGATGGATGTAAAGATACAGCCAATGAAATTGTTGTAATTAAAAATTCGTTTACTCTTTATATTCCAAATGCCTTTTCGCCTAATGCGGATGGGGTGAATGATGAATTTCAAATAAAGGGATATGGAATTAATACTTTCGAACTGCAAATTTTTGACAGATGGGGAAAGCTTGTTTATGTTAGTGATTCTATGAATAAATTATGGAAAGGTGAAGCCAATGGCAAGGATGCTCCAGAAGATACTTATGTATATTTAATTCACGTTGCTGATGTGCTTGGAAACGATCATGATTTTAAAGGACGAATTTCAATTATTAGGTAATTTTAAAATACATTAATTGAATACGAATATTTAAATTCATCTTTAGGCAACAATTTAATTATACCTTCTTTTGTATTTAGTTGTCCATTGCTATTTACTGAATCAGCAATTCCATGCCAAGGTTCGATACAAATAAAATCAGCATTTTTTGCCGCCCATAATCCAAGATAAGGAGCTTGATTTAATTCGAATTTTAAGCCACGAGAATGATTCTTACTTTGTAATGTTAAAGAGGATGCTCCAAATTTTTTAAATACCAATGCATCATCCATAAACATCTCCTTGGTCAGCAGCAATTCATTTTCATTTTTAAGGAATCGTTTAGGACTCTCCTTAATTAATCCTTGTTCTAATGGCCAATTATCTGCAACCACATCTGCATCAAAAAGAATTTTATAGTCATTATAATTTTCATTTTCATACAGCGGAACTTTAAATGCTGGATGGGCGCCAATGGAAAAAAACATGTTCTCGTGATGTGTATTCTCTACTATATAGGTAACTATAACATTGTTTTCATGAAGCGCGTATTCTACTTCTAAATTAAAATGGAAAGGGTAATACTTTAAAGTATCATCATCGTTTCTTAATCGAAATACTAATCTATTAGGCCCTTGCTCAATTAATGAGAAATTTTTCTCTCTTGCAAATCCATGTCGTGGTAAGGCAAAATGTTTATCCTCATGCACAAAAAAATTGTCTTTTAATTGTCCTACAATTGGGAATAAAATTGGCGAGTGTTTTGGCCATTCAGATCCTGCTTGCCACATATATTCCAATTGATTCTCTTTATGAAATATACTACATAATTCAGCACCAAATGGTTTTACTTTAATCGTTATTTTATCGTTTTGAAGTGTTAACATACTACAATGAAATTTTTAAATTGTCAAACTATTTATTAAGATAATCGAATGCAAACATTTTTTTCTTCAGTAAAAAAATTTAATGCTTCAAATCCACCTTCTCTGCCTACTCCTGAATTTTTTACACCTCCAAAAGGAGTTCTTAAATCACGAAGTAACCAACAATTTACCCATACTATTCCTGAATGCAATTTTGCAGCTACAGTATGAGCACGAGTAAGATTTTCAGTCCATACAGTTGCTGCTAATCCATAGGTAGTGCTATTTGCATAGTTCAAAACCTCTTCTACATTATCAAAGGGTTGTAAGGTAACTACAGGGCCAAATATTTCTTCTTGATTTGTTCTGCAATCATACGGTAATCCTTCAATTACTGTTGGTTCTAAAAAGTATCCTTCACTATTTAATCCATCTAATTTTAATTGATTTCCTCCACATAAAATAGTACCACCTTCTGTTTTTGCTAAATCAATATAATATAAAATTTTTTCCAGATGAGGTTTGGAAACAATTGCTCCTAACCAATTTTCATCTTGCAAAGGATTACCAACTTTTAGGTTTTTTACTTCTGTAATAAATGCAGTTTTAAATTTATCATAAATTGATCTTTCAATAAAAATTCTTGATCCACACAAACAAATCTCTCCTTGATTTGAAAACGAAGATCGAACAGTTGTTTTTAATGCTTTCTCAAAATCACAATCTGCAAAAATTATATTAGGGTTCTTGCCACCTAATTCGAGTGATAACTTTTTGAACATTGGCGCTGCAACTCTGGCAATTTCTTCACCAGTTTTTGTTCCACCAGTAAAGGAAATTGCTGAAATTTTAGGATGTGCAACAATGGCCTTCCCTACTTTGTGTCCATACCCATGAATAATATTTAATACTCCTGCAGGAATTCCTGCTTCTATTGCTAATTGTGATAAAAGATAAGCAGTCATTGGAGTTATTTCAGAGGGCTTTGCAATAACGCAATTTCCAGAAGCCAATGCAGGTGCGATTTTCCATGTAAAAAGATATAAAGGAAGATTCCAAGGAGAAATACAACCAGCAATACCGATAGGCGTTCGTAAAGTATAATTTAAAGCGGTGTCACCCATCGAATGAGTTTCAGTAGAGAGATGTAGAGCAGCAGTAGCATAAAAATGTAAGTTTGCTACAGCTCTTGGAATATCTACTTGACGGGCTAACCAAACAGGCTTTCCATTATCAATAGATTCAGCAACCGCAAATCGTTCTAAATTTTTTTCTATCAGATTACTTAATTTTATCAACAAACTTGACCTCTTCTCAGTTGTCATTCCACTCCATTTTGGGAATGCAATTAAAGCTGCTGTTACAGCAAGTTCTACATCTTTATCGTCACTATCAGGAATTAAACTATATACCTTTCCAGTAGCTGGATTAAAATTATCGAGGTATTGATTACTAACCGGTGAAACTAACTCGCCATTAATATAATTCTGAATCTTTTGCATAATAAAATTTAATTTGACCTCACCAAAAATACGTAGAATTTAGTAACATCAACGAATTGATCTGTTTTGTAAATATTGGCTAATTAATGATTTAAATAAAGTTTTATTTTAACGACATTTTTGAAAAAAATTGAAAATCGAATGATCTTAATTAATTAAATTTCATTATTTACAATCACATTCAAATTCATTATCTAAATCAATAACAGTAATAATACTTGCTTCGGTTTTACAATCACCAACAATAATTCTTACATGTTGTTTGTCATGAGTAATTCCTTCAAGAGCATATTTAGGACAAGGAGTGCTTTCAGTTTCACTTTTAGAATAATTAATCTTTCCTTCTTCTAAAATCTCCTTGACTTCTGACTCATCAATTTGCCGACATTCCATTCTACATCGAGCGTGTTTTGTATAATAAACTTGATGATGACGAAATGCTTTTTCACGATGATCAACTCTTTGATTATTTGTTTCTGAATTATTTGATTTTTTAAAAAACAGCAAATAAATAATAATCATACCCACAATGATTAATAATTTAATATAACTACTTCTCGTTTTAGAATCCATCAAAATAAATTACCTTTAAAATTACAATGAACCCGTTCTTCCTCCGTCAACTGGAAGATTTATGCCGTTTATATAACCTGCCATAGGACTTGCCAAAAAAGCAATAGCTGATCCGACCTCTTCTGGCAATCCAAATCGTCCAGCCGGAATTTCATGTAGCATTTCTTGCTCAAGAATTTCATATGATTTTCCAGATTGTTTTGATTTTGAATCAAGCAAGGTGGATAAACGATTAGTACCAGTAGCTCCAGGCAAAACATTATTTACTGTTATACCAAAAGGAGCTAATTCGATTGAAAGAGTTTTTGACCAATTAGCAACAGCAGCTCTAATAGTATTGGATACGCCTAATCCTTTTAATGGTTGCTTTACAGAGGTGGATATCACATTAATGATACGTCCATATTTTGCCATTTTCATCCCTTGTACAACTGCTTGCATTAATAAATGATTGCATAATAGATGTTGTTGGAAGGCGTTTTCGAATGCTTCAATTGTGGCATTAACAATTGGACCTCCTGGAGGGCCACCAGTATTATTAACAAGAATATGAATACTAGTTCCTCTAGAAAGAAAGTCATTGATTACGATTGAAACCTCTTGTGCTTTAGTAAAATCAGCAACAAGAATTTGATGTTTCTGATTATGATTTGCTGGTAATTCATTCCATACAACTCTTAATTTTTCTTCATTTCGTGCCATCAAAATAATGGTTGCTCCTAATTCAGCAAGTTCAATAGCCGCGGCCTTCCCAATTCCTTGTGTGCTTCCACAAACTAATGCAACTTTCCCTTCAAGATTTAAATTCATAATCAATAAATTTTTACAAATATCGGTCATTAACCTATTCATAAACCAATTTTGAATCCCCTTAAAAATAAATTTGTTATTGATTAAGTATGAACAAGTGTTTTAATATATTTGTTGTAGCAGAAAAAAAACAACTATGGCACTTGCAGCACCTTTCAATATACAAAAATGGATAGATGAAAATCGTCATTTATTAAAGCCCCCTGTTGGCAATCAACAACTTTTTAAGGTTAGTGATGATTTTATTGTTATGGTGGTAGGTGGTCCGAATGCACGAAAAGATTATCATTATGAAGATGGTGAAGAACTTTTCTATCAATTAGAAGGTGATATTGTAGTACGCACCGTACAAGATGGAAAACAAATTGATGTACCTATACGAGAAGGTGAAATGTTTTTGCTTCCTCCACATATTCCACATTCACCTCAACGTAAAGCAAACACAATTGGATTAGTAATTGAACGCGTTCGAAAAGAACATGAAAAAGATTGCTGTATGTGGTTCTGTGAGAAATGTGATAATAAACTTTATGAAGAAGTTTTTCAGTTAGATGATATCGTTACACAACTTCCACTAGTGATGAATAAATTTTATGATTCTTTGGAATTACGTACTTGTAATAAATGTGGAGCAGTAATGGAACCTCCAGCAAAATTGAATTAAGAATTAAGAATTAAGAATTAAGAATTAAGAATTAAGAATTAAGAATTAAGAATTAAGAATTAAGAATTAAGAATTAAGAATTATTTAATAAAAAAAATGTAGTTGGTTTTTTAAAATATTTTAGAAAAAAACGGACAATTTTTTAACTATTTCAATTTCAG
>JANPGA010000528.1:0-1864 GCA_031423735.1 Bacteroidota bacterium
TAAAATTTATGTATGCTTATAAAAAATCAAACAATAAATACTCCGTCAAAAAGATAGATTGGACTTTTTGATTTATAAGGGGGAGGACTATAAAAAGTAGTCGATATTTTTTTTAATAAAATGCTTGGCATTACTTCGCAATACGAAAATAGAGCAAGTTCAAATTGCGGTACAGCTATTTTAAAACTTAATTGGTTTGTATTTGCTAAATCTTTTTGAGCACTTAATGTGGTGGTGGTTTTACTTTTGCAACAACCAGGCTTCATCTTCTTTTTACCACATTTACAAATATGTTTTGAGGATGGAATTATATTAATAGAAGCAATTTTCCCCCCACAACTATGAATCGTAACAGCCATCCCTGAATTGGTGATCAGGAATATAAATAACATCAATATAGCTGTGGCTTTTTTCATTGAATAGCTAAGATAAGGCTATTCTAAATTAAAAACACGTAATTGAAAAATATTATCGTAAATAATTGATAGCTAATTAATTGTGTATGTCAAATATTAATCAAATTTCATTACTTCTTTTTTACAAAATGATATCCACCTTTAGTAGCGCCCCATACTTGTACGCCGTCTTTGTCAAATCCCTGGTCCCAAGAGGTCATTCCTGATTCTTCGATCGTAACATTACTTACTGCATAGCTAGCACCTTTTCTATCACTCGGACAATTATGCCCATTTGTAGAACCAACAAATTTCCCGTTGCGATAAACCAAAGTAATCTCACAGCCGTCGCGAAGAATCAATGAATCAGGAGTTAATTTACTCAAGGGTTCTTTTTCTTTCCAAACACCGATTACTGATTTTGGATCTGATAAAGTATAAACAGTACTTACAAAAGTGCTATCGTTAATTTGTTTCTCATGGTAAACTCTTTGACGGTATGGCGCGTCTTTGATTTCAGCAATTGCTTGTTCAATATAAAGCCATTTTCCATCATTGTTGTTTTTCCAAATTTGCACCATCTCTAAACTAATGTTGAAATAAGTAGTGTCTTCTTTAGATTGTTTCTCTGAATCAAATGAACCAACCATATAAGAAACTAATTTATTTAATTGTTTACTTGGCTTTGATGATTGCGCATTTGTACATGTAGTAGTAAACCATAAAAGAATTAAAAGTACAGTTATTATTTTTTTCATTTTGAAATTAATTTGATTAATTATTTAGAACGCCTTAAAAATAGAAATTACTATCCTTATAAGCAATTATATGTGAAACGTAAATTAATTTTTATTTCCCTTCACTTTCCATCACCATCGGTATCACTTTTTTCCCAATTAATTCAATTGCATTTAACAGGTTCTCTTGAGATAACCCTGCATTATCCATTTGAAAAGTTAATCGTGAAATGCCTCCTAATGCCTTACTATGACGAATAATTTTTTCTGCTACATCTTCTGGCCCACCTACTATTAAAGCTCCCAAATCTCCTGTTTGTGCATCGAAATGAGGTCTTGTAACTGGTGGCCATCCTCGCTCTCTTCCAATGCGTGTAAATGTTTCTGCATAACCAGGAAAATAATCATTAATCGCTTCTTCCTTCGTATTTCCAACATATCCTAACGAATGTAATCCAACTTTTAGTTTTTCAGGAGCATGTCCAGCAGCTATTCCAGCTTTTTTATAAAGATCAATCAATGGACGAAAGCGATGTGTTTCTCCTCCAATAATAGCAACCATTAATGGTAATCCTAATGTTCCTGCACGTACAAATGATGCGGGAGTACCACCAACACCCACCCAAATTGGTAATGGATTTTGTAATGGTCGTGGATAGATGGCTTGTTGTTGTAACGCAGGACGAAATTTCCCAGACCAACTTATAATTTCGTTATCACGAATTTTCAAAA
>JANPGA010000529.1:0-5987 GCA_031423735.1 Bacteroidota bacterium
GATACAGATCATAAAATTTTGGAAGCTTATGGAGCATGGGGCGAGAAAAATATGTATGGAAGAAAATACATGGGAATAATCCGTAAAACCTTTGTAATAAATGAAAAAGGAATCATCGAACAAATTTTTGATAAAGTAAAAACCAAAGAACACACAGAACAAATTCTTGAAAAAAATTAAAAATTAAGAATTAAAAATGGACAGTTAAAACTTCTGAAATTAATTCTTAATTTTTAATTCTTAATTCTTAATTAATTTATCTCCTTCTTCCAAATACAAACCGATCCTTACCTGACAAATCATGATAAATTCGAACATCGTGAAAAAGCATATTTTCTAATAAATTCCCCACGTTTTCTCCTTGAGATTCATTAATTTCAAACCAAAGCTGACCATTTGGCTTTAAATTCTTTATGGCAAAACCTGCAATTCTCCTATAAAATATTAATGGGTCATCATCTTCTACAAAAAGTGCTATATGAGGCTCGTATTGAAGTACATTTTTGTGCATCAATTTTGCTTCTGATTTCAAAATATATGGTGGGTTACTTACGATTAAGTCGTATTGGGATTCACTTAATAATTCCCATTGATTTTCAAAAACATCAGCCCATACCCAATTAACATTTAAATCTAATTCTTGACCATTTTTCTTAGCCATCAAAAGTGCTTCAAAAGAAACATCACAGGCAGAAATATTTAAATTTGGAAAACTATGTTTTAAAGCTAGTGCAATACAACCACTTCCTGTACAAACATCAAGAATATTCGCATCATTAGAAAATTTTTCATCCCGAATAAATTGAACTAACTCTTCTGTCTCTGGTCGTGGAATTAAAACATGATTATTTACCTTTATTTTTAACTCTGAAAACCAAGTATATCCTAAAACATATTGAAGAGGCTCTGCATTCCCTAATCTTTCAACATCACTTAATAATTGAAAATTATACTCAGGATCAATTTCTTCATCTTGATGCAGCATAATATATGCAATTGAATAGCCTAAGCGCTCAAGTAAAAGTTGTCTTGTAAGCGTAATTGCCTCAGGCGCTGGGTACAAAGTACTAAGGTAAGCCCGGCTTTTCTCAGTAAAATCGCTGATAGTCATATTGCAAAGATCACATTTTACAAATTATAAATATTCATTTTATCAGGAAAAATTCAATACAGCGTGTATTTTTGCAGCCCACATGGAAATTAACGACCAACAAACCTTCTTTATGCTACGTTGTTTGCAAATTGCTAAACTAGGGAAAGGTACTGTTGCACCAAATCCTTTGGTAGGATGTGTAATTGCTATTGAAGGAAAAATAATTGGCGAAGGTTTTCATCAAAAATTTGGAAGTGCACATGCTGAGGTAAATGCTATAAATTCGGTAGTCGATAAATCACTTTTAGAAAAAAGCACCTTATATGTTAATTTAGAACCATGTTCACATTTTGGAAAAACGCCTCCTTGCACTGATTCAATTATCAATAATAAAATTAAAAAGGTAGTTATAGGAATGCAAGATCCGTTTTCAAGAGTTAATGGTTCAGGAATTAAAAAAATAAGAGAATCAGGAATTGAAGTTATTGTTGGAATATTAGAGGAGGAATGTAAAAATTTAAATAAACGATTTATTGTTTTTCATCAAAAAAAACGTCCTTATCTAATTTTAAAATGGGCCCAAAGTGCTGATGGATTTATTGGAAGAATTAATGAAAAGGTTAACATTAGTAATTCATTAAGTAAAATCTATTCTCATAAATGGAGAAGTGAAGAAAGTGCTATTTTGATCGGTTCAAATACTGCAAAATCTGATAATCCACTTCTTAATAGCAGAGAATGGAAAGGGAATAACCCTACAAGAATTTTAATAGATAATAATGGAAAATTAAATGCTGATTTAAATATTTTTGATGGAAGTCAACAAACAATTGTTTTAAGCAATAAGTCAATAAATAATTATCCAAATTCAAAGCACATTGCAATAAGCGAAGGATCTTTTTTAGATCAGGCATTATCAAAACTACATGAAGAAGGGATTCAATCTATAATAGTTGAAGGAGGAAAAAAAACATTGCAATCATTTATTGATACGGGATTTTGGGATGAAGCCAAAGTATTCCAGAGTGAATTATTATTAAAAAATGGTATTAAAGCGCCAATTATAAATTTTCCTGCAAATAATTTTGAAAAATTAAATGACAATATTTTGATCCATTATAAAAACCAAAACATTTAATGAGCGGAGTCTTAATTTTTAATTTATTTGCTGCTGCAATATTTTCTGCGTTACTATTTATAATTTTAAATTTATTTCAAAAGTGGAAAATTCAAAATTTACAAGGATTAACAGTAAATTATTTAACTGCAAGTGTATTTGCTTTTTTTTCAAACTATGATAAAAATTGTGCTGCATTATCAAATATTGAGCATACTGGTCCACCAGCATTAGGAATTGGATTGTTATTTATTTTAGTGTTTTATACTACTGCATTAACAACACAAAAGGCAGGAATAGCGGCGGCTTCTATTGCTAGTAAGATGTCAATGGTATTACCTATAACGGCAGGCATCTATCTGTACGGAGATCAAATTACATTACTTCGAGGATTAGGAATTTTACTTGCAATTGTTGCTTTATTTCTGAGCAGTAAATCTGCAAATGACGAAGGATCTATTCTTAAAAACAAAACCAATTGGATATTTCCACTTTTATTATTTTTAGGATGCGGAATAATTGATACTTTTATCAAAGTTTCTCAACAATATATTATCACTCCAGAAAACGAACAATTGTATTATACAATGCTATTTGGTTTTGCTGGTATATTTGGTGTTATAGCAATGATTTATAATAAAACTAAAAATAAAAAGCAATTCGAAATTAAAAGCATTTTTGCTGGAATTTTGTTAGGTATTGTAAATTATTATTCATTGCTTTTTCTGGTTAGATGCTTGGCAGAGCCACATGCTGAAAGTGCCTTAATTTTTGCCTTAGTAAATATGTTAGTGGTAATACTTTCAGCATTATCTGCTTTTCTAATATTTAGGCAGAAACCTACAAAATATAATTTATCAAGTATTGCAATCGCCTTATTAGCAATAATTATTCTTTCACGGTAATGCTATTTGATGATACATTTAAAACTATTGAAGGAACCTCGGAAGGCCAATTTCGTGACCGAGGAAGTAAGTTTTTAGGTTTTGCATTTTCAATTTCGTCGGAAACAGAAGTTAAAGAGATCATCAATCGACTAAAAAAAGAACATCCACAAGCTAATCATCATTGTTATGCATTTCGTTTAACTACTGATCCAAGTGTATATCGAGCAAGCGATGATCGTGAGCCTTCAGGGTCTGCAGGAAAGCCTATATTAGGCGCAATTCAATCACTTCAGCTTACGAATGTTTTGATTGTAGTGGTACGATATTTTGGTGGATCCTTACTCGGAGTTCCAGGATTAATTGCTGCGTACCGAAATGCCGCTCAAGATGCATTGGCACATGCAAATATTCTTACAAAAACAGTAAATGAAAGAATTGAAATTACTTTTCCGTACGAATACATCAATGATGTACATTCGCTTTTAAAATCGGAACCTACAAATATTGTATTGCAAAGTTATGAAACGCCTTGCGCGATTATCATTGAAATACGAAAAAGTAGAGTTCAGTTCCTTATTGAAAAACTTAAACAACATTCTAATTTAGCTGTTCATGCAAATTGGAAAATACTATATTAACCTATGCAATTATTAAAAAAATTAAGTAGTATTCAAGCTACATCTGGTGATGAAAAATTAATACAAGATTTTTTACTTGATTATATTTCAAAAGAAAAATCGAATTGGAAAGTTCAACCACAAGTTGTTTTTGGTGACGATTTTCAACATTGTATTTTGTTAGTTTTTGGAAAACCTAAAACTGCTGTTTACGCACATATTGACAATATTGGATTTAGCGTTCGTTACAATAATCAACTGGTAAAGATTGGTGGACCTCGTACAGTTGATGGATACAAATTAGTTGGCACCGACAAACTAGGTCCAATTGAATGTACACTAAAAGTTGGTGAAGAAAATCAGTTAACTTATGAAGCCTCACGAGAAATTGAAAGAGGAACTGCATTAAGTTTTAAGATGAATTTTAGAGAAGATAATCAATATGTACAAACATGTTATCTTGATAATCGGCTTGGAGTTTATACAGCGTTAAAACTTGCAGAAACACTTGAAAATGGAGTAATTGTTTTCTCTTGTTGGGAAGAACATGGTGGAGGAACTGTACCATTTTTAGCTAAATATTTATGGGAAAATTTTAAAATCAAGCAAACATTAATTTGCGATATCACGTGGATAACAGAAGGAGTTCCTCATGGAAAAGGAGTTGTTGTTTCTATGAGAGATTCTGGAATTCCAAGAAGAGTTTATGTAAATCGAATTTGTGAAATACTAGATCAGCATAAAATAAATTATCAATTAGAAGTTGAAAGTTCGGGAGGTAGTGATGGCAATGAATTACAAAAACAGCCCTACCCTATTGATTGGTGCTTTATTGGAGCTCCCGAAGACTTTGTTCATTCGCCAGATGAAAAAGTTCACAAAGACGACATTGCATCTATGCTAAATGCTTACCAGATATTGATGAAAGAATTATAAATCTAAAAAAAATGGATCAAGTTTTTCTAAAATGTGTAAAGGTGCTTTACACGGTTTCATTGTTTCTCGATTTACAAAAACTAAAATTGTTTCAGCGGTATTTAATATTTCATTTTTTTCGTTGTAGGTTTCATACTGAAAAATTATTCTTACTGAAGGTAATTTTATGATGGTTGTTTTAATAGTGAGGAGTTCGTCGTAAAAACCAGGTTTAATAAATTTAATTTTATATTCACTAACAGGAAGAAGTACTCCCTCCTCTTCCATTTCTTTATAACTAATTCCTAAGGAGCGAAGTGCTTCTACACGAGCAACTTCAAAATATTGAGCATAGTTTCCATAATACACATAGCTCATTCTATCCGTTTCAGAATAACGAACTCTTAATTGGGTGGTTGATTGATACATATTAAATTCCCGCTAAGATGCCAAAAAAAAATCAATATTTATTTTTTTTATTTTAGATACAAAAAGTATCAATCGTGACTATACTTGCATAAAATTCAATCTATTTCGTGATAATTAAAAAACAGGCCTTTTTCCTGTCGATCTTCTTTCTTTTACTATTTGCAGCTTGTCGATCTTCCTCTACAGTTCAACACATTGAAAATAAGCAATATGTTTTTAGTGATTCTGCTAATTCTTCAATTGATTCGACTGCATGGTATATGATTAAACCTTATAAGGATTCATTAGATAAAATAATGAATACCGTTCTTGGTTTTTCCTTTAATGCACTCGTAAAGAGCACTCCAGAAGGATTACTTGGCGATTTTGCAGCAGATGCATGTAGTGAGATTGCAAAAAATATTTCTAAAAAAAATAATATTCAAAATCAAGATTTTACCTTTTTAAATAATGGAGGACTAAGGACTTCAATTCCCAAAGGCAATATTACACGTCGTAACATCTATGAGGTGATGCCATTTGAAAATGAATTAGTTATTACTTCATTAAATGGATTACAAACTAATCAATTAATTAATTTCATTGCTGAACACGGAGGAACACCAGTTTCTGGAATAACAATGAAAATCGACAATAAAAAAGCAATAGAGGTTAAAATCAATGGATTCCCACTCGACAGTTCTAAATCCTATAGGGTTCTTACCTCTGATTATTTGGCAAACGGTGGTGACAATCTTTCTTTTCTAAAAATCGCAAAAAAAGAAAAATTAAATATCAAGGTAAGAGATGCAATGATTTACTATCTTGAGGAACTAAATAAAAGAGGTGATTCGTTAAATATTCAAATTGATGGGCGCATTAGGAACAACTAACCGACGAAAGTTTATAGAGCAAATGCTTAAGGCATCTGCATTGGTTGGAATTGTAAG
>JANPGA010000530.1:0-14526 GCA_031423735.1 Bacteroidota bacterium
CCTGCATGAAATTTTATTCTGTTTTGTAAAATTATAAGGAAAGTCCTTAGTTGCAAACTAAGGACAGCATGTGTAGTAATATTGATAAAAAATTATTTTCAATCCCAATTATTTTTGATAATTCAATTACTTTTTATCATAAATTTTTTTAAGTCTGCTATTTGTTTCGGTAGATTTTAAATCTTTAAGATAGTTTTCAATAGTGTTTTGTAGCGATAAATATTTAGCAACTATATTTATATTTTTGGAAGAATCTGTTTCTTTTTCCTTATCGTTAAAATAAGATTTTAATTCAACCAATACTTGAAACGCGCCAAATCTCATATACCAAGGTTGCGCATTTATGCCTTCATTACGCAAAAGCATTAGGCCTTTTTCTATTCCTTGTTGGCTAGTACAACGTTGTAAAAATTTTCCAAAATTTTGAATTCGTGAATACCTTCCGTCAGGGTTTTTGTTAATAGAAAAGGCATAATTCATATAATTCAAATTTTGATCACCACCATATTGTGAGTAAACATTTGTAACAATATCCATTATGGAAGGGGTTGAATCTTTCTCCAACGCATTTACATATAGTAATCCGTTTATTGAATCATGTTCCATTAGTAATTGCACTGCAGTTTCACTTACATCATAGGAACTATCATTAAGTTTTAACTTATACAATTCATTTAGATCAATTCCTGAAAAGTTGGATGATAGTGTTTGCATTGCTAATGAACGATTCATAGTATTGACATCATTTTTACAAATCAATTTTAATTTTTCTTTTAAAATAAGTGAATCTTTCGATTGGAGAATCGCTTTACTATTTCGAATAGCAATATTCCTTATTTTCCAATTAGGATCAACTAGAGCTTTTGTTATAATAGCTGCTTGTGGGCTGCCTGCTTTTATTTCTTTCCCAAAATGCTGCAAAGCTTCAAATCTATCTAAATACAATTTTCCATCGTTAAAGAGCTCAATCCATTCTTCTTCTGTGTGATGATCTGTTTTAGTAGCAATGAGCATTTTTTCTGCGTCAAAATTTATTAGTGATGGCTTACTATTGCATTTAAAATTAAAGGTTTGTTTTTCTAAATCAATTATTATTCTTTCATGTCGTTTGTTTCCATCTTCATAAATGTCAATATCAACGGGCAATTTGTACAATGGACTTATTTTCAAATCTTGTTGTTGTATAATTGAAATACTAGCTTCCTTTTTTATTTCATCCCATCCATAGGTAATGTCTAATTTGGGATTTCCTTTGTTAAAAAACCATTGATTAAAGAACCAGTTTAAATCTTCTCCAGTAACTTCTTCAAATGCCAAACGTAATTGATGTGCTTCAACAGTTTTAAATTTATTGTTTTCTAAATAGTTGTGTAGCGAAGCAAAAAAAGCATCGTCACCAACATATTTTCTTAGCATGTGAATTATACACCCTCCTTTATCATACGAATGTCGATCGAACAAGTCTTCATTGTTATCATATTGAAAACGGATGAGATCAACTTGTTTTCCTTTTGCTTCACGGAGGTAATCGTTTAAATCTTTCTGTAAATAAATATCGGCAAAATCACGACCATATTTATGCTCATTCCATAAATATTCACCATAGGTAGCGAAACCTTCGTTCAATGTTGTATTTGCCCACGATTCGCATGTTACCAAATCTCCAAACCATTGGTGAAATAATTCATGAGCAATATATTCTTCATAGTTTTGGTCTAACAATTGACGAGCATCTCGCTGCATGAATTCTCCAAAAAGTGATGCACTACTATTTTCCATTGCACCACTAACATAATCGCGAACAACTACTTGATTATATTTATCCCAAGGGAAAACAACTTTAAGCTTGTCAGAAAAAAAGTCTAACATTTGAGGTGTATTTCCAAATATGCTTTTAGCAACATTTTTATATTCAGGTTCAACATAATAATTAACTTCTTTACCTCGCCATTGATCTTTTATAACCGCAAACTTTCCAATTACCATCATTGCCAAGTAAGGAGCATGCGGAATGGTTTGCTTCCATAAATCGGTTCTTGTCCCGTTGTGGTTGTCTATACTCTTTATTAATAAACCATTTGATAAAGTTGTATATGATGAATCAATAGTTATATTAATTTCTTGAGTCATTTTTTGATTTGGAGAATCGATTGTTGGGAACCATACTGAGTTAGATTGTGTTTCTCCTTGTGTCCAAATCTGCATTGGTTTATTGGGGTCGTCCTCAAGCGGGTTGATAAAGTATAGTCCTTTATTGCTTGTAATAGCATCGCTGCCGCCAATTGATTTTAATTCTTCTGGCTTAGAAATATAGTTAATATAAACTTTAAATTCTTCTTGCTTTTTATAATATTTATCCAAAACAATTTTCAAACTATCGTTTTTGTATTCAAATACAACTGGAATAGAAGCAAGATTTGAAAGTAATTTCACCTCTAAAATTTCCATTCCTCTCGCATTTAACCAAAGAATGTTTTGATCATAAAAGTGAGGCTCTAATGTAAGTGTTTCCTTTCCAAAAAGATATTGTTTTTTCCAGTCGAAACTTACTTCTAGTTTTGTGTTTTTTAAATCGCAAAGTATAGTATTCGAGCCCTTATATTGCAAATTTGGTAATGGACCAGGTTTAATGGTTATTTCAGGTAATTCGCGATAAATAATTTTTGATGCATTTTTATTGGTTTTGCAGGAAATCAAGTTTATGGCTATGCAAATCAATACGATTAATCTCGATATTTTCATGATGGTATTCAAAGATTCAAAAGTAACTTATAACTCTAATATAAATTTCATTAAGTTAAAATTTTAAACTATTCTGCTATATGGAAGTTGAAACTTAACTTGTTTCCGTTACATTTGCATGACAAAATTTATCACTATGTATACAGGAATGCTTCATACCCATAAAGCGGTAGTAACAATTTTTTTGCTGATTTATCTAATAAAAACGATTCTTTTGCTTTTAAATAAAAACAACGCATTAGAAGGATTTAGTAAGAAAACACGAATTCTTGAGATGGTAGTTAGCACCCTATTTCTTGCAACAGGAATTTATTTGGCAGCCAAATCAGGAAGTAATGGAACATGGTTATGGGTTAAAATCGCAGCAATCGCTCTATCTATCCCAATTGCTGTAATGGCCTTTAAAGGACAAAAGAAGTCGCTAGCAGTACTATCCTTATTTTTGATCTTATATTCCTACGGTATTTCTGAAACAAAATCTCCAATCTTTAAAAGAGAAAAAGTAGAAATTTTAGCAGGTAGTGATCCTGTTGCAGTTGGTCATGATGTTTATACAAAAATTTGCCAAAATTGTCATGGTGCAGATGGTAAAGCGGGACTAAGTGGTGCAAAAGATTTAACAATGACAACCTTAAGCTATGAAGAGCAAATTGCCATTATCACAAATGGTAAAAATGCAATGAAAGGAAACAAGTCAGTTTTAAGTGAAGAACAAATTGTAGCCGTTACCAATTATATAGCAACTTTAAAAACAAAATAAAATACTTTGCCTCATCAACCATCAGATTTAGGTACGCAACAAGAGCGAGTAATATTAATCGGTGTAACAACCCGTCAGCAAGATGCAAATCAATTAAACGAATATTTAGAGGAATTAGCTTTTTTAGCCCTCACAGCTGGTGCAATTACAATTCGAAGGTTCACACAAAAAATGGATCATCCAGATTCTAAAACATTTGTTGGAAAAGGAAAGTTAGAAGAAATTATAGAATTTGTAAAAGCTAATAATATTCAAATTGCAATTTTTGATGACGAATTAAGTGGTTCGCAAATTCGAAATATTGAAAAAGTTATTGGTTGTAGAGTCGTTGATAGAACAAATTTGATTCTCGATATTTTTGCAAAAAGAGCACGTTCAGCACAATCGCGTACTCAAGTTGAATTAGCTCAATATAAATACTTATTACCTCGCCTTACGCGAATGTGGACTCACTTAGAGAAGCAACGTGGAGGAATAGGAATGCGCGGACCTGGAGAATCAGAAATTGAAACAGATAGAAGGGTAATTCGTGAAAAACTTAGCAGACTAAAAGAGAAACTAAAGGAGATTGATAAGCAAAGTTCAACTCAAAGAAAACAACGAGGTGAAATTGTTCGCGTTGCTTTAGTTGGTTACACCAATGTTGGAAAAAGTACTGTAATGAATTTGCTGAGTAAGAGTGAAGTGTTTGCTGAAAATAAACTTTTTGCTACGTTAGATACAACTGTAAGAAAAGTTGTTTGGGATCAAATTCCATTTTTACTATCAGATACAGTTGGATTTATTAGAAAGCTACCTCATGATTTAGTAGAGTCGTTTAAGTCAACTCTTGATGAGGTTCGTGAAGCTGATATTCTTATGCATGTGGTTGATATTTCTCATCCTAATTTTGAAGATCATATTCATGTAGTTCAAGAAACATTATTGGAATTAGGCGCCAATGACAAACCAACATTAATGGTGTTTAATAAGATTGATGCCTATCATTATGTTGAAAAAGATCCGTTTGATTTAACGCCTGCAACAAAAGAAAATGTATCATTAGATGAAATGAAACGATCTTGGGTAGCAAAAGAAAATTATCCTTGTATATTTATTTCAGCAACGCAAAAAAATAATATTAATGAATTGCGTGCAGCATTAAGCGGACTAATAAAACAAGTTCATTTTATTCGATATCCACATAATCTCCCAACTAATGTTGAATCTCAACCAGATGAAAATGTTTAATTTTTTTACTAAAAGATATTAATTATTTGTAATCAACTAATTTCTTTCAATTATGTTTTTTGCAATATACTTTTGTTGATTAATTAAATCAACCATTGTTTAAATCATTAGTTCAAGATACGCTTTCAATCTTTTATCCGCAATTATGTGCTGCCTGTAATGATTTATTGGTAAGAGGAGAAGATGTTATTTGTATCAAATGTAATATTCAACTTCCGTATTCAAATTATCATTTAGATCCTGAAAATTCCGTAGCGAAACAATTTTGGGGTAAAATTCAACTAGAGTCAGCATCTGCATTTTTACATTTTCATAAAGGCGAAAAAGTGCAACGATTGATACATCAACTTAAATATTCAAATCGGCCAGATATTGGAGTTTATATTGGTACACTGTGCGGACAAGTATTTAAATCTTCTATGCTATTTGCGAATGTTGAAGTGGTTATTCCAATTCCCTTACATAAAAAGAAAGAAAGGATTCGTGGGTATAATCAGGCTGCCTGCTTTTCGGATGGTCTTGCAGAAGGGATGGGAATTTTGTCGTTGCCTCGAGGTATTAAGCGAGTGAAACATACCGAAACACAAACTCGAAAGAGTCGTTTTGCGCGTTATAAAAATGTTAGTGAGGTTTTCGAAGTTGCCGATATTTTAGCCCTACAAGGCAAACATATTCTTTTAGTTGATGATGTGATTACTACAGGGTCAACTCTTTATGCTTGTGCTAAAGTACTTTCAGAGGTAAAGGATGTAAAAGTTTATCTAGCTGCTATAGCTTTTGCTGAACTTTAAGTCTGAATTTCAACCTCAAGAACTATCTTTGCCAATAATATATTATTATGGCAGAACAATTAATTACACTTGCTAAAGATTCTTCAAAGAAAGATCGATATGAGACTTTGATTCCTCAGATCCAATCCCTAGTGCAAGGGGAAAGCGATTTAAT
Organism: Bacteroidota bacterium; assembly: GCA_031423735.1. Taxonomy (GTDB): domain Bacteria; phylum Bacteroidota; class Bacteroidia; order AKYH767-A; family OLB10; genus JANXSD01. Next base: position 5,678 of record JANPGA010000530.1, read on the forward strand.
TGCAAATCTTGCAAATATCACTGCAGTTCTTAAGGAAGCAATGGGTTTTTTCTGGGTAGGGTTTTATTTTGTGAAAGGTGAAGATTTAGTACTTGGACCTTTTCAAGGACCATTAGCATGTACGCGTATCGCTTATGGCAAAGGCGTTTGTGGCACTTCATGGAAAAATGGGGAAGTAATTATTGTAGATGATGTAGATGAATTTCCTGGACATATAGCTTGTAGTTCATTATCTAAATCGGAAATTGTATTGCCCGCATTTCATAATGATCGCGTATTTTTAATATTAGATGCGGATAGTGATCAATTTGCTAATTTTGATAATGAAGATGCAAATTATTTAGGACAACTAATGCGCTTAATTGAAACATTAATTAATTCATGACAGTTCTGTGAAAATAACTAAACTATTATTTCTTGTATTTTTATTTCTCGCAGCTGGATGTGCCAATCGAGTTGTGCCCACAGGTGGTGCTAAGGATGTTATACCACCCAAATTAATTTCCGCATTACCTGAAAATTCTTCCGTAAATTTTTCTTCGAAAGAAATCACATTAAATTTTAGTGAGTATATGCAACTTAAGGATTTGCCGAGTCAGTTATTGGTATCTCCATTAATGGATCCTTTGCCTATTGTAAGAGTATCAAAAAGGTCGATAATAGTAAAGTTGCCAGAAAAACTTAGAGAGAATACTACGTATACCATCAACTATGGAAAAGCAATAGCTGATTTGCATGAAGGGAATAGTTTAGATAATTTTCAATATGTATTTTCTACCGGACCAATTCTAGATTCATTAGAATGTATTGGAGTTGTTAAAGACGCAGGCACACTTACAAGTGTTAAAGATGCGACAGTAATGCTTTATCTAAAAAAAGATTCTGTTTCGATTCCGGACTCATTAATTTTCAATAAAAAGCCAGATTATTTTACGCATACTAATGAAAATGGATTTTTTAAAATTAATAATATTGCTGCAGGTAATTATTTTATTTATGCATTAGATGATAAAAATAATAATTATATTTTGGATAACTTAAAGGATGAACGCATGGCTTTCACCAATAAAATTTGTGTTATTCCACAAAAGGATAGTATCAATTTATTGCTTGCACTTCAACAGCCAACTAAACCTCAGTTTTTAAAAGCACAATTAGTAGTTCCTTATAAAGTTGTTTTGCTTTTTAATACAAGTATTGATACTTTATCTTTAATTGATCTATCAACAAACAAAGATTTTACTGGTCGAATGGAATGGTCAAAGTATAAGGATAGTTTGTTTGTTTTTATGAACGATACAATAACTGATTCATTGAATCTAGTTATCAAATCAATTCCTTCCATTAACGATACTATTCATTTTAAAGTTAAATCGGTAAATAATTCTTCAAAGAGATTTGGTAAAAGTGATTTTAGAATGGAGATTAAAAGTTCGCCTTCTCAATTCGGGCCATCCGCTTCTCTCGTTTTAGAAAGTGCACGACCAATAGCTAAGATTTCAAATGGTATGCAATTGTTTATTGATTCTGTTTTGATTTCATCTGATTTGTATACAATAAAAAGGGCTGATAGTTTATCTCAAACAATTGAATTAATTTATAAATGGAAAGAGGGCGGAAATTATAGGTTTCGAATTCCTTCAGGCGTTCTTACTGATTTGTATGGTATAACAAATGATACACTTGATTTTCGTTTCAAAATTCCATCTACTGAAACTTCAGCATCACTAAGTATTCAAACTACAAATTTAATTGAAGGGAAAAATTATTTATTGCAGTTGCTAAATAGTAAGTTTGAATTAGTACTTCAACAAGTGATTCATAATTCTGGCAAATATGAATTTAATTATATTTTCCCAGGTTCATATGTGGTAAGATTAGTTGATGATAAAAATAATAATGGTAAGTTAGATTTCTCCGATTATTTGAAAGGAATTCAATCTGAAGAAGTATTTGTTTCAAATCTTGCTCAATTAAGAGCAAATTGGGAATTAGAATTAGAAATAAATTGTACATCTAAACAATAAATATCATGGAAGAAAAAAATGATCGTATCCATTCAACTAAAGCTCCTGAGCCTGTAGGGTCTTATCCGCATGCACGTCGAGTTGGCAATTTATTGTTTCTTTCTGGTGTAGGACCAAGAGGAAAAGGAATGAAGAAAATTCCTGGAGTTGAATTAGATGAAGCAGGAAATATTTTATCTTATGATATAGAGGCGCAATGCCACTCTGTTTTTAAAAATATTGGTTACATTCTTGAAGATGCAGGTTCATCATGGGATAAAATTGTTGACGTTACTGTTTTTTTAACAAATATGAAAGATGATTTTAAAACATATAATCGATTATATGCCGAATATTTTAAGGATAATCAACCTTGCAGAACAACTTTAGAAATAAATTGCTTGCCAACACCAATTGCTATTGAATTAAAAGTGATAGCTACTATTGATTAATTGTCAATGATTTTTTTATTCAAACCATTGATACAATTGATCAATCTTCACGGATGATTTTTCAGATTGTGAAAGATCTTTTTCAATTTTACCTTCTTTCATTAAAAGTATTCTATTCCCAAAATTCAATGCGTCTTTTAATTGATGTGTTATAAGTATCGCTGTTAATTGATTTGTAGAAATTATTTCATTCGCTTTTTCCATAACGATTGCAGAAGACTTTGGATCTAAAGCTGCCGTAGGCTCATCTAATAGCATTATTTTGCATTCATCCATAGTTGCCATTACTAAAGTCAAAGCTTGGCGCTGTCCCCCTGAAAGAGTTCCCATCGGTTGTTGTAACTTCTCTTCAAGACCCATATTTAAAGAACGTATTTTGGCGATTACAATTTCCTTAAAGTCATTATTCGTTTTAATTGAAAGTTTTTTTCCTTTAGTTCTGAGGGATGCTAATCGAAAATTATCGATTATACTTAAATCAGGTGCAGTTCCTTGTAATGGATTTTGAAAAATACGACTAAGAAATTTACTTCTTTCAAAATCTTTTAGGTTACTAATGTCTACTCCATCAATATTAATAGCACCTTTTTCAAGAATTACTGTTCCTGCAATTGCGTTAAGTAACGATGATTTTCCAGATCCGTTGGCACCAATTACTGCTACAAATTCACCCTTTTTTATTTCAATAGAAATTCCTTGTAGTGCTTTAACTTCATTGGCTTCGCCTTTATTAAAAGTGAGTTGCAAATCAGTTATGTGAATCATATTTTTTTTAATGATTTAATATTTCCTAATGCTACTATAATTAATACGATAATTGCGGTTACTAATTTTAGGTAGTTTGGATCAAGCCCTATTGAAAGTGCGATTGCAAGTATTAAACGGAAAGTTAAACATCCAAGAATTATTGCCAGCAAATGATAAAAAATTCCTTTCTTAACTAAGGGTTTAAATAATGTTTCTCCTACCATCACAGATCCCAGACCTGAAATCACTATTCCAATTCCCATATTTATGTCCGCAAATCCTTGATATTGGGTCAGTAAAAAGCCACTTAATGCTGTACATCCATTCGCTATTGCAAGACCAACAATTTTCATTTTATTCGTATTTACTCCCATTGCACGAACCATTGCTTCACTATTACCAGTTGCACGCATGGCAATTCCAAAATCAGTTTTTAGTAACCACGATAGAATTAGCGAAAGTATAAGTGTAAACAGAATAATAGAAATTATTTGTTGTGCCAACGGATTTTGTATTGGAAGGATTTCAAAAAAGGTACTGATGCCAATCAGTGGAAGGTTGGATCTTCCTAATATCGCTAAATTGACAGAGTATAAAGCAGTCATAACCAAAATTCCTGCTAGTAATGCATTTATTTTTAAACGAGTGTGGATGATTCCAGTTAGTGTTCCCGCTAACATTCCTCCTGCCATTGCGATAAACAATGTAGCTATAGGATTTAGATGATTTGTTAAACAAATGGCTGTAATTACTCCTCCTAAAGTGTAACTTCCATCGGTAGTAATATCTGGAATATTAAAAATTCTTAAACTAATAAATATCCCTAATCCCAATGCAGAAAACCCCAATCCTTGAATAATAGCAGTAATGATGAAGTCCATTCTTGGTTTGTAGTAATTATTAATTCACAATTGCAAAAGTACTATCAGGTATTATATTATAAATTTTAGCAACAATTGGATTATATACCCGATTTCTCACTTTTACAATTTCAGGATTTATTCCATTTAAATTACCTTGTCTTAAAAATGTGGCAGCTTGTAAACCTGATTGATAACCCCATTGGTACATATCGGCACCATAGCTTGCTAGTGCACCTCTCGAAACTAGTCCCGCTTCACTTGTTATAATTGGAATTTTTTTATCATTGCAACTTTTAGCAACGGTTTCAAATGAAGCAAAAATTACATTATCAGGTAATGCAAAAAATACGTCAATATTTTTATTGAGTAACGATTGGGTGATTAATTGAGTTTCCGATGAGTTTGCAACAGGAAGAACTTGAAGATTTAAACCTAATCGTGCACATCCTTCCTTAAGTTTATTTAAAGCATCTACTGATTGTGATTCTGCCTGACTATAAATTGTTCCTATTGTTTTTGCATTCGGAAACAATGTTTTTATGAGTGTTACAGAAGTATCTATATAATCTAAAGTCTCATAAACTCCAAATAAATTTATAGGAGCATTTCCTTTATTGTCGGTTAGTTTTGCTAAGTCGGGACGAGGAGCAACCATCATAAAAACCGGAATTGTTTTAGTTCGTTGAACAGCATTTACTGTAGCCAATGTTGTATTGGTTGCAATAAATATTGGTTTTTTGGAAATCAATAAATCAATAGATTGTAAAAGTGTTGGTTGATCACCTTGTGCATTTTTGTAGATAACTTCTATATTCTTTTTGTCTTCAGAATATCCTTCTTTCGCAAGCGCATCCATAAATCCTTTTTTTGCTTTTGCAAGAGTTTCATCTTGAACAAAATCAACAAATCCAATAACGGGTGCATTCCCCTTATTATCTTTTGTTGATGGATTACAGCTTATGATAGTAAAAAGTAAGGCTGTAATTATTAAAAATATGGAATTGGAATATTTCATTTCGATCTCTAGTTTATATATTCAAAATTAAAATTTTTACGCATACGAGTACTAACAAAAAACAATAAAAAATGTTTTGATTAGAACATCTTAATCTGCAACTAAAACTTTACTTTTTTTGTTTTCTTCAAAATACTCAATAGCATTTTTACAGAGCTCAACTGCTTGTGATTTGTAATATGGAGAGCCAAGATTTTTGAGGTTAACTAATGATTCGTTTAGTAAGGCCTCTTTTTTCTTAGTATTATTTTTTAGTAAAATCACAAAAAAGTTATTAAGATGCAAACGATCGCTCTCTGGTTCCGAATTTCGATAATCGAATGCTCTTTCAAAGCATGCTAATGCTGACTCCCAATCTTTAGCAACAAAATTTTTATATCCTCTTAATTCCTGTGTTAAAATTGCATTGTCATGGCGATGTTTACCTAAATCTTCGGCGATACGAATATGTATATCAAATTCAGATGGTGGATAGTCAGCAGGATTCTTCATATGAAAAAATGTGTACATCATAATTCGATATTCGCATACTAATATCCAAGTATTTTTTGCTAACAAACTTCTTCCTTGCGCTTTATGAACCTGATGTTCTGCTGCATTTAAATGTGTCATTACTTGTTCAATGTTTAATTCATCAGCAGCATTTAATGCTCGAATTAATCTAAAATAACCACGTGATTCATCTATTCCATGTTCACGTGAATTATGATCAGCTTTTTGAAGCCATTCTTCTCTTTTTTCTTTAGTAGCAGTTGGATGAAAATGTGCAAGTGTACTGTATAAAAGAATAGTAGAATCCGGATTGTAATGTATTATTTGATCGATGTTTTCATCGCAATAAAGTAAATATTGTCCTAGTTTTTGTGCTGGTGTTAAAGAAATAAGTCCACAACGAATTATAAGAATTAAGATTTCGTGTCTACTAAATTTATTTGTTTCTGAAGTAAGTAATACTCCAAGTTCATCCCAAACTTCTTGTGTTTTTTTGTGCGCTGATTTTCCTTTTTGAAATTCTTGCTCAAGCCATGTTAATACGAAACCACATCGAACTCTCCGTGTATGTTGTCGAGTTTTTTCTTGTATGAGATCATATTTTTCAAGTAATGAATCTAAATGTTGAATGGCATAGGTTTCTTCATAAAATTTATGATGTCTGCTATAAAAATTTAGTAATAATTCTTCTGAATCTTGTTTTATTAATTTCTGCTCGAACTCTTCAACTTCATGTACCATCGATGCAAATGGATGTTTATTGACATCGTCCGATAAGGTTAAATATTCATCAAATAAAGCTGATTGATTTAATTGTTTAGCTTTTAACTGGACATATTCTTCAGATTTTATAATCGATCCTAATTCAACATCGATATCACCAATCATCCGCTTGTAGTCTGCAGCTTTTACTCTTTTAAATCTACCTTTTGATAAGGCAAGTGGATCAAAGCCCGCAGAAGTACGATACATATCGAAAATGGAGGAAATCAGTTCAAATTTTTCAGGACTGCTATTCTCTGATAGGTGCCTTAAAATATATTCGAGCACAATTTTATCCTTTGGCAACTGTTTAAGGTTGGGAAGAATAGGGGAAGAAAATGGCTGGATTTCGGGCATTTTTGGGTATCGAATCGATTATTTCTTATTGATTTATTTTGCTTCAAATATGCCAATGCGCTACAACCTAAAACTATTACCTTCGCCCCATCTTAATACTCCTCAATGAAAAAAATACTAACATTCTTATTCACGGTATTTATAACGGCAAATTTTGTTCATGCTCAGAGTACAAATCCCACCTACGGACTGTCAGATGAGCGCGATATCTATTATGCTTTTACACATGCTGATATATGGCAGGATCCTAAAACCTTGCTTAAAAACGCAACTCTTGTCATCAAAAACGATAAAATTATAAGTATCGGTTTAGGGGTTTCTATCCCCAAAGGAGCTGTTATTTATGACCTTAAGGGAAAAGTAATTTACCCGTCATTTATTGATCCATTTACAACTTATGGACTGCCGGAGGTTAGAAAGGAAAGAATTGGTAACCGTCCTCCTCAATATGATACAAAAACCAATGGTGCTTTTAGTTGGAATCAGGCGCTAAAATCAGAAAATGATGCTAGTCGTTCATTTACAATCGATACTAAGAAAGCTGCTGAATTACGAAAACTGGGTATTGGACTTACCTTATCATTATCAGATGATGGAATTGCAAGAGGAACAGCTGCGGTAGTTGCTTTAGGTGAAGGTAAAGAAAACGAGGTGATTGTAAAGGATAAAGCTGCCGCAACCTATTCGTTTAATAAGGGTAGCTCAACACAAGAATATCCATCATCATTGATGGGTTCCATTGCATTAATTCGTCAAACTTATTATGATGCAAAGTGGTATCAACAAGCAAAAAATAAGAATATCGATATTTCACTTGAAACATGGATCGCAAATCAAAACTTAACACAAATATTTGATGTAAGTGATGTTTGGAGTGGTTTGCGAGCTGATAAAATTTCTAAAGAGTTTAACGTGAATTATGTTATTAAAGGATCGGGAGACGAATATAAACGTGTTGATGAAATTAAAAAAAGTGGAAATACTTATATTATTCCTGTAAATTATCCAAAAGCATTTGATGTAGCAAATCCTTATGATGCATTAGATATTAGCTTAGCAGAATTAAAGCAGTGGGAAGAAGCACCCACTAACGGTAGCGTGTTGGAGAAAGCAGGTGTAAAATTTGCATTCACAACATACGGATTAAAAGATAAAAAAGATTTTATTAAAAATGTTCAAAAGGCAGTGTTGTATGGACTGAGTAAAGAAGCAGCACTTACGGCCTTAACTCAAACTCCAGCAACGATTCTTAATGTTAATGATAAAGTAGGGTCATTAAAAACGGGGATGTTAGCTTGTTTTTTCATTAGTACAAAAGATGTTTTTGATAAGGAAAATAATATTCTTGAAAATTGGATACTTGGTAAAAGATATACTGAAAAGGAGTTTGATTCTATTGATGTACGAGGAAGATATAAATTAAGTTTAGATACTCTCAAAAATTGGGATCTTAATATATCTGGAGAAGCATTATCTCCTGAATGGCAATTAATGCGTGACAGTAGCAAACTAAAAGTTAGCACAGATAAAGATGGACAGCAAATTACACTTCGTTTTGAATTAAAGAAAGGATCCGGAAATTATCGATTAAATGGAATTTTTGATCCTCAAAATAAATCATTATTAACTGGTGATGGTCAAACTCCTGATGGGAAATGGATAAAATGGAATGCTGTTTATTCAACAACTTTCACGGAAACAAAAAAGGATTCTATAAAGAAAGATTCAATTCCTTTTGTTGGAAAATTATGGTATCCAGATGTAGCATATGGAAATGTTGAATTACCACAAGCAAAATCGGTGCTGATAAAAAATATTACTGTTTGGACAAATGAAAAGGATGGAATTTTAAATGGTACAGATGTATTAATTAGCAATGGTAAGATCCAGCAAATTGCAAAAGGTATAGATGCAAGCACTTTAAAAATTTCTGGACTTGAAACATTTGATGGAACAGGAATGCATTTAACTGCAGGTATTATTGATGAGCATTCGCATATCGCCATAGCGGGCGACGTTAACGAAGGATCAGCTGCAATTACTTCTGAAGTAAGAATTGGTGATGTTATCGATGCGGAAGATGTAAATATTTACCGCCAATTAGCTGGAGGTGTTACCACTTCACATTTATTGCATGGAAGTGCCAATCCTGTAG
>JANPGA010000531.1:0-12920 GCA_031423735.1 Bacteroidota bacterium
AGTAATTTCTATGATTTTCTGAACAATATCGATTGCAACCTCATATTTACTTTTTAACGGTAAGGCAGTAATGTTGTTGTTTTTATCAATAAATGTTATTTTATTAGTATCGACACCAAATCCAGCACCTTCATCTTTTAATGAATTTAAAACAATTAAATCGAGATTTTTTCTCTTCAATTTTTCTTGAGCATGTTCAATTTCATTATCTGTTTCTAAAGCGAATCCAATCATAATTTGATGGTTCTTTTTTACTTTACCGCATTCAGCTAATATATCAATAGTTTTAGTCATTGGTAGATTCCATTCATCTTGCTTCTTCTTAACTTTTTTATCGGAAGGATTTGCTGGAGTATAATCGGCAACGGCGGCAGCCATTACAGCGATATCTGAATCTTGAAATTTCTCAAAACATGCATCGTACATTTGCGAAGCAGTTTCAATTTTGATATGATTAATATTGGCTGGAACACTTATCTGCATAGGGCCAGCTACTAAAGTAACTTCGGCACCTTCATTAGCGAGAGCAACAGCAATAGCAACTCCCATTTTACCGGATGAATGATTACTTATATATCTAACTGGATCTATTGGTTCGCGTGTTGGGCCCGCAGTAACGAGTACTTTTTTGCCTTTAAGCTTTCCCCTACTTTCAAAAAAGCCAATAACCGTTTCAAGTATTTTTGAAGGTTCAGAAAGTCGGCCATCTCCAATTAGGCCACTTGCTAATTCACCTTTTTCTGGACCGATAACAATCGTATTTCTGCTTTTAAGGATATTAAGGTTTGCTTGAGTTGCAGGGTGTAAATACATATCGTGATCCATTGCTGGGGCCACCATAATTGGGCACCTAGCCGACAAATAGACGGTTAAAAGTAGATTATCACTAATCCCAGAAACCATTTTCCCTAAAGTATTTGCGGATGCAGGAGCGATAACAAACAGATTTGCCCATAAGCCAAGCTCCACATGATTATTCCAAGATTGATCTTGGTTTACCATGTGGAGCTGAACTTTATTTTTTGAAAGAGTAGATAATGTAAGAGGGCTGATAAATTCTGTTGCAGAGGAAGTCATAATAACTTTAACATCAGCACCTTCTTTTATCAATAACCTACATAATTCTGCGGCCTTATAGGCTGAAATACTGCCAGTTACACCTAACAGAACGTTCTTACCTGAAAGCCTCATTGTAAATTATTCGGTATCTCTTAACGGGTTACGGTGGTAGATTTTACCATCTAAAAATTCTTGAACAGCAATTAAAGTGGGCTTAGGAAGTCGTTCGTAATGCTTTGAAATTTCAATTTGCTCACGGTTTTCGAATACTTCTTCTAGATTATCGGTAGCGCTAGAGAATTCTGACAACTTCTCATTTAGCTCTTCTTTCATTTCTGAAGCGATATGATTCGCACGACGTGAAATTACAACAATTGTTTCATAAACATTACCAGTTTTCTCTTCAAAATTTACAAGATCACGAGTGACAGTAGTGTTGGTTGACGATTTATAATTAGCCATAATTGGATTTTAATTAGTCAGTTTTTGACAGTAATTGTGAACTATTTTATTGGTTCTGGACTTGATATGGACGTTGTTTTATCCATTCCAAGAGCTTTTCTGGAGACTTCATAAAGCTTTTCCGCGTCGCGAAGATACCTACTTTGTGGGAAACTATCGATAAGTTTGTAATACTGTTCGATAGTTGACTTAAATCTTTCTCCTTTTTTGGCTTCAACACTATTATTAGCATATAAATAGGCAGATTTAAGGGAAAGGTATAAAGACTCCTCTTTATTATCAGAACCTGGAAAGTCCTTTAAGAAATTCTCAAAAGAATAAATAGCTGCTTTATAGTTTTCCGTTCTATAATATAGGCGTGCATTATCAAATGCTTTCCTTTCCAACTTCATACGAAGTTCATCAATTAATTTGTTGGCCTCAGCAACTCTTTCACTTTTAGGAAACTTATTTGTAAAAAGTTGAAATTTTTCAATTGCATCTAAAGTATTAGTTTGATCTAAACTTGGAGTAGGCGAATCTTTATAATAACAAAATGCATACATAAATTGCATCTCTTCTGCATACTTACTATTTGGATAACTTGATACAAAATTATTGAATTGATAGGCAGCCATTGGATAGTCATCTACATTATATGTACAGAATGCATAATAATAATATGATTGTTCTGCACGAGCAGTTCCTCTAAATACTGTTATTAATTCTTCAAACAATTGTAATGCGTGATAATAATCTTTCTTATCGTAATAGTTTACGGCAGCTTTATATTTCGCTTCCATATCTGAACTCTTAACAAGCTTTTGATATTTACTACAAGATGATACTAACATTATAGAACAAAGAAGGCAAAGAATATATTTCATGTAAATTTTATTGTGGCTGCAAATGTACGAAATTCGTTTTTGGTAAACCATATGATTAACAACTCCTTGTTGAAAAGATTGTGTGAACCACAACTTTTAATCTTAATATTGTGATGATATTTCGCTCACATTTCGTGGGCATTAAAACAAAATCATTAGTAAAGAAAAACACGAAAAGAATTATGGTTGACATTTTTGAAAAAATCAGTAAGAACAGAGGTCCATTAGGGATGCATGCAAAAGAAGCGCATGGTTATTTCACCTTTCCAAAACTGGAAGGAGACATTTCTAATAAGATGGTCTTTCGCGGAAAAGAGAAATTAGTTTGGAGCCTTAATAATTATTTAGGCTTAGCTAATCATCCAGAAGTTAGAAAAGCAGATACAGAAGGAGCTATTGAATACGGCTTTGCATTGCCTATGGGTGCTCGAATGATGTCGGGAAATTCTAATCCACATGAAAAATTGGAGAAAGAATTATCAGAATTTATGAGCAAAGAAGATACGATTCTTTTGAACTTTGGATATCAAGGAATGGTAAGTGCGATTGATTGTTTAGTTGATCGTCATGATGTAATAGTATATGATTCGGAAGCTCACGCATGTATAATAGATGGTCTTCGTTTACATATGGGGAAACGTTTTGTTTATCCACATAATGATATTACAAGTCTTGAAAAGCAATTGGAACGTGCTACAAAATTGGTGGCAGATACAAATGGTGGAATACTCGTTATTACTGAAGGTGTGTTTGGCATGTCGGGAGATATGGGTAAACTTAAAGAGGTTATTGAATTAAAAAAGAAATTCAACTTCCGCGTATTTGTTGATGATGCTCATGGTTTTGGTACTATGGGAAAAACTGGAGCAGGAACTGGAGAACAACAAGGTGTTCAAGATGGAATAGATATTTATTTCGGAACTTTTGCTAAATCGATGGCGCTAATTGGAGCATTTATTTCTTCCGACGAACAAATTGTTGAGTACTTAAGATATAATATGCGTTCGCAAATTTTTGCGAAGACATTACCAATGCCTCTTGTAATTGGAGCATTGAAACGTTTAGAATTGCTTAGAACAAGACCAGAATTAAAAGATAAATTGTGGGAAATAACCAATGCATTACAAACAGGATTAAAGAATGCAGGTTTTGAAATTGGTAAAACACAATCACCAGTTACACCAGTATATTTAAATGGAACAATTCCTGAAGCAACTAATTTGATTTTAGATTTACGAGAGAACTTTGACATTTTTTGTTCAATGGTTGTTTATCCAGTTGTACCCAAAGGAGTAATTATGTTACGATTAATTCCTACAGCAGTTCATACAATAGAAGATGTAAATTATACAATAAATACATTTAAAGAAGTTCTTGCAAATCTTAAAGCTGGTAAGTATGCTACAGATAAAATAATAACTTCTTTACATTAAATAAATAATATTATATTTGTTGCATTAAAAGTAAATAGTAATTGATGTTGTGAAGTAGTTTGGTGTTGATGAATTTTAAAATGGTTACATAAAATGTAACAAATATTATTAGTTCGAAGTATAAAAACCATAACAAGTAAATAATCATTAACCCAATTCAAAACATTAACAAAAATGAAACAAAACATGGAAAGTAAAGCAAGCAAAGGCAGTATTACTGCAGCTGGTGCAACACGAGTAATTGGTTTTAAAATGACTAATGTAGAAGCGATGGCTGCTCCTAAAAAAGCAAAAAAAGCTGCTAAGAAGTCTGCAAAAAAAGCAGCTAAAAAAGGTGGAGCTAAAAAAGCAGCTAAGAAAGCAGCTAAGAAAGCAGCACCAAAGAAAGCAGCTAAAAAAGCAGCACCAAAGAAAGCGGCTAAAAAAGCAGCAGCTCCTAAAAAAGCAGCTAAAAAAGCAGCACCAAAGAAAGCAGCTAAGAAGGCAGCTAAAAAAGCAGCTCCAAGAAAAGCAGCTAAAAAAGCAGCTAAGAAAGCTTCTAAATAAAAATTATGGTATAGATCCTCATCTTAATGAGCGATTTAAAAAAAACCTGCTTCGGCAGGTTTTTTTTTGCTTTATTGTTTTCTATTTGCCTTTTCAAAAAGACATATTCGTAAATAAATAGTTAGTTTAATCGCTCTAATGTTTAGTGTAGAAACAATATTAAGACCATCTTTTACAAAAGGGAATGATCAATCTGAACATTCATTGTGATTGATTCATTAAAAGATAAAAGCAAATTGATTCCTATTAAGAAAAACTAATTCGAATGAAGATGATAAAACTAATTAAGGATTGCTATTCGCCTTTATTTGGATCAATTCTAATTCAAAAACTATTGGAGTATTAGCAGGAATAGATCCATAGGTTTTACTTCCGTATGCATTATTTGAGGATAAAACAACCCTTGCAACGCCTCCCTTTTTCATTTGCATAATAGCGTTAACAAATGCAATCAAATAATCTCCCTTTCCTAAAGTAAACTTAAGTGGAATTCCTCTATTTTCACTTGCATCATAAATTGCACCATCTAAAGAATGGGCTATATATTTTACAGAAACTTCATCCCCAATTCTAGGTTGATTACCTTTTCCTTCAATAAAGTTCGTAAAATAAACACCTTCAGAAATCTGTTGGTCACTTAATTGATTTTTTGATAAATAATCATGAATTAAGTCAATTTCACTTTTACCTGTCTTGTTTTTATTCCCCTCTAAAAAAGTTTTCATTTCCTCTCTTGACATAATTTTATGTAAGCGAACATCAAACCGAAGCACTTCCCCTTTTTTAAGATAATCTGGTAATGGAAGATGGAATAATTTATCAAAAATTGAATCTGCAATTACCAAAAATGAGGCACTATCTCCTTCTCCCATCATTGCAAAACCTTCTTCAATTCCTCCTTTAAAACATGGTTTGGTTAATTCAATTAAGAAACTATCACCAAGAATTTTAGAATCATAAAGAATCGAATCTTTCGCATTTCTATACGAGAGATGCATTTTCAATATATCTCCTAATTTTGGTTCAGCTTGCTTTTTTTTCTCGTAAAAATGATAGCGCAAACCAGATTCAGTAACCGAATATCCATCTTTTTTACATGAGTAAATTGATAAGATGAAACCAAGAAATAGAATGAGATAATAGAATTTAATTTTCATTAATTGTTCCTTACTTTTATGAGTTCTAATTGATAAACTAAACTTTGTGCCGCTCCTATTTTATCTCCATCACCTGTTAATCCATAGGCTAAATAATATGGAATAATTATTATGGACTTACTTCCTTCTTTTAAACTCAAAACAGCTTCTTGTAATCCACTAGGTTCATTTGATTGACCTACTATAAATGATAAAACTCCTGAACTATCACTTGAATAGATGTAAGTACCATCTAATAAATTTATTTTATATTTAATTGAAATATCTGAAAGCAATTTAGGCTGAGGTCCTTTTCCTTCTTTAACAATCATCATTCTGATACCGGTTTGACTTATGTTCATCTTATAATTATTTAAGGCAACATAATTGTCGATATTTTCGCTTTCCTCTTGCATCCTTTTCTTGTTAGCATCAATTAAGGATTCCTTTAGTTGATCTGGATTTTGATGTTGTATTGGTGTTCGATTTTGATTTTCTTGTCCTTGACAGGATGCAAAAGCCTGCGAGATAAAAACTAAAAACAAAAGAGGGATTACGTTTTTTTTGAAATTCATTATGGAGTACTTATGGTTGGAAGCAAAGCTACAAATTTTGCAATAGTATCTGTTAATGAAAGAGAAGATCTACCGCCAGCTGCATTTTTGTGGCCACCACCTTCGAAATATTTTTCAGCAATATCCTTTACAGAAATATCACCTTTTGATCGAAAAGAAATTTTTACAACATGATCACGTTCACTAAAAAGCGCGGCTACATTGATATTTTTTATTCCCAATCCATAGTTTACGATTCCTTCTAAATCACCAGATTCATGTTTAAATTTTTCCATATCAGATTTGGTTGCTTTAAAAACTACCGCATGATATTTATCAAAAACCTCCATATTGTTTAGCAAACTATTTCCAAGAAATCGCAATCTTGATTCTGAATTTGTATCATAAATTTTTTCGTGAACGTAATAATTTCTTGCCCCTGCATCTATGAGAGTTGCAATCGCACGATGTGTATCTGAACTAACTGAACTAAATCTAAAGCTTCCTGTATCGGTCATAATTCCAGCATAAAGACATTCTGCGGCATCTTTATCAATTAATTTTTGACCATTTAATGAACTTATTAATTGGAACACTAGTTCAGCAGTTGATCCAATTTGAGGAAAAGAAAATGTAAAATCACAAAATGCTTTTGGATCTAGATGATGATCTAAAAGCATTTTTTTTGCCTTGGATTTCAAAAGCGTACTTTCCATTGCTTCAACTCTTTTGGAATCATTGAAATCTAAACAGCAAATTAAATCAGCATTTTGAAATAATTGTTTGGCCTCATTGGGCTTCTTCAAGAAATCAATTACCTCTTTACTTCCTTTCATCCAGCTTAGAAAATCAGGAAATTCGCTTGGAGTTACTACGGACACATTATGCCCCTTTTGAATTAAAAAACTAGCTAAACCTAAAGATGAACCAAGTGCATCGCCATCTGGCTTATGATGAGTAGTTATTACAATATTTAAGGGAGTTTCAAGAAATTTAGAAAATTCTAGAAGAGTAAGTGCGTCAAAAACGGGAATCATTTTTTATATAATTTATCAAATTAACATTTAGTTGTAGTGCAAAAATGAACAATTTATTGATGAAAGGTTTTATTGTAGTTCAAAGGTAGATGAATTATCTTTGCAACCCTATAAAAAAGGAATACAGAAATGACAACAAACAGAACATTTACCATGCTTAAGCCAGATGCCGTTCAAAATGGGCATATTGGATCAATTCTTAATCATATTACTAAAGCCGGGTTTCGCATTGTGGCTATGAAATATACTAGCCTAACAACTGCTGCCGCTGGAAAATTTTATGAAGTACACAAAGAACGACCATTCTATAAAGATTTGGTTAGTTATATGTCTTCAGGTCCAATTGTAGCAGCTATTCTTGAAAAAGATAATGCAGTAGAAGATTTTCGTAAAATTATTGGAGCTACTGATCCTTCAAAAGCTGAAGCAGGAACAATTAGAGCACTTTATGCAAAATCAATAGAAGCAAACGCCGTTCATGGATCAGACAGTGATGAGAATGCAAATATTGAAGGAAACTTTTACTTTTCTGAATTAGAAAGATTCTAAAACTATACAGTTATAATAGAAAAGGTTGGGTAATTTACCTGACCTTTTTTGATTTTCGGTAAGGGTACTAAAGTTGCTTTTTTACATTCGAGGAATCACAAAAAACATAAAAAGCATTGAGAGGAAAAAGATAATTAATGCAAGGATAATTGCTTTTTCATAATTTGTATATCGGCTTTTAGATGTTTTATTTTTTGCCATCTTTTATCTTATAACTACTTCAGAAATTACCTCAGACTTTAATTCGTTATTCATAGCTAATTTAATTTCATCCCTTTTAAATTGTAATTCCTGCCGCAAAACAGCTGAATCAACAGTAACAGTAAGTACTTTATTCTTTAAATTTATTGAGGTTGTGCGATGTTGAATAGCATTTCCCATTAATTTTTCCCATAAATTTCTAACGGCTACTGAATTTAAACCATCCTTTAAATGATAGGTATTCAGCATCTTCTGTATTACTTCGGCAATTGACTGTTCGTTTGAGTTACGCATTATGCTACAAATTTCCTTAATTTATTTCAAAGCAGCACTATATTTGAAAACTAGTCATGAATTTGAAGTATTTTTGACCTCTCAATGCCATTCTTAACATTAACCACCGATTGGGGAACCAGGGATCACTTTGTTGGATCACTAAAGGGACTTTTATATAGTTCAATGCCAGATATTACCCTGATTGATATTTCACATCAGATTTCACGTCATAATATTCAACAAGCTGCTTTTATCTTTAAGAATACTTACAAAAAATTTCCACTTGGAACTGTACATTTTATTGGTGTAAGTTCACATACCACTGATGTTGCAGATTTATTAGCTATTAAAAAGGATGGATATTATTTTATTGGAATGAATGATGGATTGTTTTCTTTGATTTTTGATGAAGCGCCAGTTGATATGGTAATTGTTTCTACCGTAGACCATGCCAACCCTGGGTATGATTTAGAAACGGTTACTCATGCATGTACACATCTTTTGTTAGGAGAAAACGTTTATGAACTTGGTCCACGACCTTCAACTTTTGAACAAAAATCAAGTTTCCGACCAGTAATTGAAGAAGAAGTTATTAGAGGAGTGGTTATTTATATTGATGACTTTGGAAACGTAGTAACGAATATACATAAGGGGCTTTTTGATGAACAGAAAAAAGATCGCAAATTTGAAATTGTAACTCGAAAACTTCAACATTCATTGGATGTAATAAGTGATCGATACAATCTTGTAGAACCTGGCGGAATGGTAGCTGTTTTTAATGCTGCTGGATATCTTGAAATCGCAATTAATCAGGATAGTGCTAGTAAACTATTAGGGTTAAAATTAAATGACAATATCCGAATTGAATTCAAATGATTATTCGAATAGTCCGCTTAACGATACAACCTTCAAAAGTTGAAGAATTTAAAAGCTATTTTAGTGATTCCTATTCTAAAATAAGTTCATTTGAGGGATGTACTTTTCTAGCTCTTTATCATGATGTTGATTTCCCTAATATTTTGATAACCTACAGTAAATGGAAATCAGTTGAATCATTAGAAAATTATAGAGTTTCAGAGTTGTTTATTTCAACATGGAAGAAAGTAAAACCCTTGTTTTCAGATGCTCCTTCTGCATTTTCAATGGAAGAAGAAAATATTTAAATACTTCAAACTATTTCATTAACTTTTTTTGCCTCCAATAACTCATCAATTTCTTTATGCATTACATAAAACCAGAGCGGTGGGATTAGTGACAGAAGCATCATTCCTGGATATCCGGTAGGCATTTGTGGGCTATGATCCCAATGTTTTAAAAGTTGATAGTGTTTACTAGCTTTATAATGATGGTCACTATGTCGTGATAATTCAAAAAGGATTAATCTACCTAATACATGATCGGAGTTCCAAGAATGCAAATGAGTTACTCTTTCATAAACATTATCCTTTTTCTTTCGCATTAATCCATAATGTTCGATGTAATTAACTGTTTCAAGTAATAAAATTCCAATTAATGAAGCAGCAATAAAACACATCATCGATAAACCACCAAATACTTGATAGATTGAAATAAGTAAAGTGATTTCTAACAAATGATAAGTGATCATTTCATTATGTATTGAAATGAATTTTTGGTTATTCAGTTTTAATCGTTTCTTTTCAATATTCCAAGCTGACCAATAACTAAAATAGATTGATCGAAGCCAAAAGAGATAAACAGTTTCTCCTCTGCGAGATGTAGCAGGATCTTCAAGGGTTCCCACTCTTTTATGATGACCGCGATTATGCTCTATATAAAAGTGCATATAAAGTGAAGATAGCAGAAGAGTTTTAGATAATGCCCTTTCATACCAATTTTTTCTATGTCCTAATTCATGAGCAATATTAATTCCATAAATACCACACATCAAACCCATGCTTAAAGTATATCCTACAAGTTCATACGTATAATATCCTCCAGAAGCGACACGGTTTAAGAAAGTCCATAAAACGAAATATTGAATTGGAACCGTGAGGTATAGCAAAAAATCATAGGTAGGATCTTTAGATACCATTTCGATTTCAATATCTGCTATATTTCTAGGATCTGGTTTTATTAATAATTCAACAAAAGGAATAATACCAAAGGAATAAATTACTGGCATAAAAGACATTTCATAACCCCAACCGAACGATTTCCATACAATTATGGGAATCGTAAAGGACAATAAATATTTTAGAGGTCGCCAGTGATTCATAATAAAATTCGAATGATAAAGATAAGAAAAACAAAATCGTAACCAATTTGTTTCGATAGTTATTCTAGAAGGTTAAATATTAAAAAAAACCTTTGATTGTATTTAACTTATTAGTAAATTTGGTAAAACTGTTCAATGGTTAATAGTTTATGAGCGATAAAAAGACGGGCAAAGCTTCACAATATTTGAGTGATAAAGATGTTACAGAAGCGCAGCATCCTTTAAAAACATATCTATTTTTTGCATTAGTAGGGAGCAGTATATTGTTTCTCTCCTTAGTTTTTATTTATTTCATATGGTTAAATCACAATTTCGATTCTATAGTTTTTCAAATGCCAAAATCATTCATAGTTAGCACTGTTGTAATGATTACAAGTAGTTTTACATTGAGTCAAAGTTTGAAGGCATTTAAAAATGACGAGACTAAACAATTATTGATTACACTTTCGTTAACCTTTTTTTTAGGAATTTTATTTACAGGACTTCAGATATTCGGGTGGAAAAGTCTTTATGAAAACGGTCATTTTATAGATGGTGAAGCTGGTTATGCCTTTCTTTATGTTATTACTGGATTGCATTTTCTTCATGTTGTAGTTGGATTGTTTTATTTATTTTATTTATGCCTGAAAGCTTTTGATAATTGGAATGATCCTATTAAAGCATTGGTGTACTTTTCCAATAGTTTCGAAGGACTTAGGATAGATTTATTTACATCCTATTGGCACTTTGTAGACATAATGTGGATTGTTCTGTTTTTTACCTTTCTTTTTACCTTATAATACATCAATTTCTTATCCTATTTTTAAATGGTATTTGGTAGTTTTACCAAATAAATAATCATTCAAAAAAATATGAAAAATATTGCAATTATTGGGTCCGGACAAATGGGTAATGGCATTGCTCATGTATTTGCACAAAATGGCTTTTCAGTTACCTTGATAGATATAAGGCAAGATGCATTAGATCGAGCAATTCAAACAATAAATGGAAACCTTGATCGTCAACTTACAAAAGGAAGTATTACTGAAGAAATTAAATCAAAAACTTTAGCTAATCTAAAAACTAATATTGATCTAAATGCTGGGGTTGCTGATGCTGATCTTGTAGTTGAAGCTGCCACAGAAAATATTGACTTAAAGTTGAAAATATTTAGTGATCTTGATAAGTTTACAAAACCTGAATGCATTTTAGCTTCAAATACCTCTTCTATTTCAATTACAAAAATTGCATCTTCAACACAACGTGGTGATAAAGTTATTGGGATGCATTTTATGAATCCAGTTCCTGTAATGAAATTAGTAGAAGTTATTCGAGGATATCGTACATCAAATGAAGTAACGAAAACTATTTTCGATATTTCTGAAAAATTGGGTAAAACACCAGTTGAAGTAAATGATTATCCAGGATTTATTGCCAATAGAATTCTTATGCCAATGATCAATGAGGCCATCTATTCACTCTATGAAAATGTTGCTGGTGTTTATGAAATCGACACAGTTATGAAATTAGGTATGGCACATCCAATGGGGCCACTTCAACTCGCTGATTTTATTGGATTGGATACTTGTTTAAGTATTCTAAATGTATTGCATACTGGTTTTGGAAATCCAAAATATGCGCCATGCCCTCTACTAGTAAATATGGTAGCATCAGGAAATCTAGGAGTTAAAACAGGACAAGGATTTTATCAATATACAAAAGGAGTTAAAGATTTAATAGTAGCAAACAACTTTAAAAAATAAAAACATGTCACTTAATCAAACATTAATTGCTGAATTAAAGCATGAAATGCCTTATTCAAGAACCACTTTAGAACGTATTCCTTTTATTGAAAAAAGAACATGGAAGCCACATGACAAATCGATGGAGATTGGAAAGTTGGCGAAGCATTTGGCGGACATTCCAAGTTGGATAACTATGACTTTAGTAACCGACGAGCTTGATTTTGCAAAAGAAATGCCTGCTCCAAAGGTTTTAAATTCTAATGAAGATTTACTTCAACTTTTTGATGAAAATTTATTGAAGGCAATGGAATTACTTAGCAAGGCAACCGATGAACAATTAATGGGAAATTGGACTATGCGTAATGGAGATAAGATTTTTTTTACATTACCTCGAATTGCAGTAATCCGTTCTTGGGTAATGAACCATAATATTCATCATCGTGCTCAATTGGGAGTTTATTTACGATTATTAGATATTGCTGTACCATCCATCTATGGACCAAGTGCCGATGAAGGAAATATGTAAAATTTTAGTTCAACTTAAATAAAATAAAAATGACCAATCCTTGGCATGATATAAATCCTGGAATTGATTTCCCGAATTTTGTAAACGCAATAATAGAAATCCCAAAAGGAAGTCAGGGGAAATTTGAAATAGATAAAGAAAGTGGACTTATAAAATTGGATAGAGTATTGTTTTCTGCTGTACATTATCCTGCTAATTATGGTTTTATCCCTCAAACTTATTGTGGTGATCATGATCCGTTAGATATATTGGTGTTTACATCGGTTGAATTGCCGCATCTATGTTTATTGGAGGCCAAGGTTATTGGTGTAATGC